>DASUYB010000090.1 GCA_036377595.1 Longimicrobium sp.
GAAGGGGCACCGCTACCGCAAGCGAACCCCCGCAATGGCCATCGGGCTGAGCGGCCACGTCTGGACCTGGGAGGAATTCCTGACTCGGAGAATTCATCACTGACGAGTAGAGTCGCTACCTATAGATCCTTCGGCCTGCAAGCTGTTGCGCAGACGCTGATTACGGTCTGGCCGGCCTCAGGATGACGTCAATCCGGGTTTCGGCTGAATGCATCAACTGAATCCCCGGAGTTGGTATCAGTACGCCCGGGCGAACACCGCGTCGGTGGTGGCGGGGCGGCCGCAGATCACGCAGGCGCCCTCGGTGCCGCTCTGGTCGAAGGGCAGGCAGCGGATGGTGACACCCAGCCCGCGCGCCTTCTCCTCGCACGCCTCGTCGCCGCACCACTTGGCGATGGCGAAGCCCGGCTGCTCCGACGCCGGCGTCTCGTCGCCGCCCTCGGCGAAGTAGGCCTCGAACTCGCCGAAGGTGGTGATGTCGCGCCGGGTGCGGGCCACCTGGAAGGCGCGCGCCTGCTCCAGGTAGCCGCGCTGGATCTCGTCCAGCAGCGCCCCCACGCCGGCCACGAAGTCCCCCCGCCCGGTGCGGACGTACTCCGTGGGGCCGTGGTCGCGGCGGAGGTAGCTGACGCCGTCGTTCCCCATGTCCTTGGGGCCGAGCTCGAGGAGGAGCGGCACGCCGCGCTTGACCCACTTCCACTTCTTGTCGCGCGCCTCGTACAGCGAGTCGTCCACCAGCACCTCGATCGCCCGCCCGCCGGCGAAGGTCTGCCCCCGGATCTCGTCAGCGACGCGGCGGGCGTAGGCCAGGACCTCCTCGCCCGCGTCCTTCCGCATCATCGGCACGATCACCACCTGGTGCGGGGCCACGCGGGGCGGCACGCGCAGGCCGTTGTCGTCGGCGTGCGTCATCACCAGCGCGCCGATCAGCCGCGTCGACACGCCCCACGAGGTGGTGAAGGCGTACTCCTGCGCGCCCTCGGCGTTCTGGAAGGAGATGCTGAACGCCGTGGCGAAGTTCTGGCCGAGGTAGTGGCTGGTTCCCGCCTGCAGCGCGCGGCCGTCCTGCATCATGGCCTCGATGCAGTAGGTGTTCACCGCGCCGGGGAAGCGCTCGCCGGGCGTCTTCTCGCCGGGGATGACGGGGACGGCGAGATCTTCCTCCACCACCTTCGCGTACACCTCGTGCAGGATGCGCAGGGTGTACTCCATGGCGTCGTCGTGGCTGGCGTGCGCGGTGTGCCCCTCCTGCCAGAGGAATTCCGTCGTGCGCAGGAGGACGCGCGGCCGCAGCTCCCAGCGGACCACGTTGGCCCACTGGTTCAGAAGCAGCGGCAGGTCGCGGTAGCTCTGCACCCAGTCGGCCATGCTCTCGCCGATGATGGTCTCGCTCGTGGGGCGGACGATCAGCGGCTCGGCCAGCTCGCCGGTGGGCACCAGCTTCCCCTCGCGCGCCTCGAGGCGGTGGTGGGTGACCACCGCCATCTCCTTGGCGAAGCCCTCCACGTGCGCGGCCTCGCGCTCGAGGTAGCTCAGGGGGATGAAGAGCGGGAAGTAGGCGTTCACCGCGCCGGCGTCCTTGATGGCGCGGTCCAGCGTGCGCTGGAGCTGCTCCCACACGCCGTAGCCCCACGGCTTGATGACCATGCACCCGCGCACGTGGCTCATCTCGGCCACGTCCGCGTCGCGGACCACGGCCTGGTACCACTGCGCGTAGTCCTCGTCGCGCGTGGGGGTGATGGCGGTGCGCGCCATGGTGGCGCCCTTCGTCTGCTCTGCCACGGGATCCCCCGCTTCCGTTCTCTGATTTCCGATGAATGCCGAAGACACAAAACGCCCTCCGCGGGTGGAAGGACGTATTGCAAGCATATCACCGCGCGGCGGGTTGGGGCAAGGGAAGATGAGCGGAGTGGGCGGGGAAGTGCCGAGTGCCCAGTGCCCAGTGCCCAAGGCGCGAGGAGCAGCTTTGGTGCGCGTCCGCGGGATCGCGCCCTCTCCGGCTCGCTTAGGCTCGCCACCTCTCCCGTACCGGGAGAGGTAGCCAGGCCGGCATCGGCGCGGGATGCGAGCGTGGCCGCGGCCGCAATGAGGCTGGCCACGCGGACCGCCATCTCGTCCGCGCGGATGCCTGTAGTCCGCGAAGGCGGACTTCGTGTGGTTGTTGCTGCGAATTCATTCGCCCCCCTCCCCACCCGACGGGCGCTCGAAGCTATTCTCCAACGCAGATTTCTCCTTACTTTCATCGCACCGCGGAGAAGGGAGGGCCGATCCGTCCCGGCCTCCTGGTCCGGATATGCGACTCGCACGGAGACATCCTGCGCCTGGAGATCGTCCGATGAGGAAGCTCGCCTCCATCCTCCTGCTCGCGCTCGTCCCGGCGCTGGCCGGCACGGCGCACGCCCAGCGGCGCCCGGGAACCCTCTGCCCCGACCCCGCGCACCCCTGCGGCGACTTCAAGCCGCACGAGCTCCCCTTCGTCCTGCCGCGCGACAGCATGGCGCGCGACGAGTTCCGCTCCGACGCGTTCTACGCGGTGATCCTGCGCAGCGCGCCGAAGTGCTCCATCCGCGAGCGCGAGCGAAGAGCCGCGCAGGCGCTGTTCCCCGGCCGCAAGGTGTTCTCGCAGCGCTTCGAGTGCGACTTCGAGCAGGACAGCGACGACGCCGAGAGCAACATCACCTACACCAACGTGGCGGCGAACACGGCGTTCCTCGGCGTCTACGCCGGCGCCACGCGCGAGCAGGCGCTGCGCGTCCTGGCCGCAGCCCAGCGCCGCTTCCCCGGCGCGAATCTCCGCCGCATGCAGGTCGTTCTCGTCTATCCCTGATCCCCAGCGACTCCCCCCGCGCAGCCCTGCATCGGTCCGCATCGCGTCCCTGGACTATTTGGGCTGAAAACCATCGATCTGCAACGCGTGCTGGCCTGCAGGTTGCGGCGGGTTTCTCCCCCCTCGAGCGGGGGAAGCTCCCGCCGGCGACCGCAGGCGGGAGCGTCGGCGTTCACCCACCACGTGGGAGGGATTCCCATGAAGCGCATCCATCGCGGCATCTTCGCGGCGGTGCTGGCCGGCGCGCTCGGGTTCGGAGGAGCGCGGGCGTTCGCATCGACCGCGGCGCCGGCCCCGGCGTCGCGCGCGTGCCACCCACAAGGGTGCAACGCCTCGTGCGAGGCCAGGTTCGGGCCGTTCGCCAGCGGGCAGTGCATGGGCGGCGAGTGCTTCTGCGCCGTCTGATGTAATTCCTCACGCGGAGGCGCGGAGAACTCACTGTTGCTGCACTGAGTCTCCGCGCCTCCGCGTCTCTCCGTGAGACTTTCCCTTCTTTCCTATCCGAGCAGCCGCAGCCGCCCGGGAAAGATCTCGATCTCCAGCTCGCGGGCCGCTTCGTCCAGGATCTCGCCGTCCGCGTGCACGGGAAGCGGCGCGTCGCTGGTGATGAGGACGCGGCGCGCGCGGCGCATGTGCACGCAACTGGCGCCCACGTGCGTGCCGCGCAGCACCCTCGGCAGCAGCGCGAGAAGGCGCGGCCGGCTCACCCCGTCGCACACGCACACGTCCAGCGCGCCGTCGTCGATGCGCGCGTCGGGGCAGATCCAGAACCCGCCGCCGTGCCGCCCGCCGTTTCCCACCGTCACCAGTGTCAGCGGGCGGTCGATCACCTCGCGCCCGTCGATCTCCACGCGGATGGCCGGCGGGCGGAAGGAGCGCAGCACCCGCGCGAGCGCCCACAGGTAGATGCCAATGCCGCGGCCGCGGCGGCTGCGGTTCGCCTCCACCGCCACGCGCGCGTCGATCCCGATCCCCACCCCGTTGGTGAACCACCGGCCGTTCACCCGCCCCACGTCCACCCGCCGCTCCGCGCCGGAGACGATGCGCCGCGCCGCCTCCGCCGGATCGCGCCCGATCCCCGCCAGCAGCGCGAAGTCGTTCCCGCTTCCTACCGGCACGATCCCCAGCGCCGCGTCGGCTTCGGCGCGCAGGAGACCGTTCGCCGCCTCGTGCACGGTGCCGTCGCCGCCGAACGCGAGGATGGCCGGCCACCCCGCGCGCCCCGCCGCCTCGGCCAGCTCCGCGGCGTGCCCGTGCGCGCGCGTCTCCGCCATCTCCACTTCCGCGCCCGCGTCCGCCAGCACCGCGCGCACGGCGGCCCACGCACGGCGGGCGGCGCCGCGCCCGGCCACGGGGTTCACGATCGCGTAAAAGCGCTGCATGCAGGGAGATGGGGATGGGGAGGCGGGAGATGGAGATCGGCGGGACGCGCGACAAGGTGGCGCGCGGAGCCGGCGTCCGCGAGCCCCGGTCGCCCGACTGAATCGCGTGCGGACGCGGTTATAGATCCTTCGGCCTGCAAGCTCTTGCGTAGACGCTGATTACAGTCTGACCGGCCTCAGGATGACGTCGGCGGTGGGTTCGGCGTGAGTGCATCGACCGAATCCCGTGAGGACCTACTGCCGCGCCAGCGTCGTCGGCGGGCCGCCGCCCTCGATCAGCTCCAGCGAGGTCACCGCATCGCCCGCACGGACGAACCGCGCGTAGACGAAGGGAACGCCAAGCAGCCGGAACAGCCCGGGGCCGACCGGGATCAGCGCGAAGTCGCGCTGCGGCACGCGCAGGTGCAGCCGCCCGCCATCCACGCGCGTCTCCACCTGGAAGCCGCCCTCCGCGCGGTACGTCCCCGCCAGCCGCGCCAGCTCCGCCGGTTCGGCCGCGATCGGCGTCGCCGGGAGCGGGCGCGTGGGGAAGGGCGGGCGATGGATGGCGCGGACGCACGAATCGTCCAGCCCTTTCGCGTCGGCGGTGCGGATGAAGCGCACGATCAGCGGGGTGATGCAGCCGCCGGTGCCCACCAGCCCGTCGAGGGCGTGCGCTCCGCTGGGGACGACGACGTGCCGCCCGTTCGGCAGCGTCCGCAGCGCCTCCTCGCCCGCGGACGGCGGGGTGGCGGGATCCCATTCGCCCGTCAGCACCAGTACCGGTGCGTCGGAGCGCACCGGCTGCAGGAACTCGCGCGCCACGGGTGGAACGGGCCACGCCGCGCACGCCGCCTTCTGGTCGCGCACGCGGTAGCCGCCCAGGAAGGTCCCCGCCGCCATCCGCGCCGCCTCGGCCGCGTCGACGAACGGCACGTCCTCGGCGCAGGTGAAGGAGAGGTAGACCCCGTGGCTCCCCGAGTTCACGATCTCGCGCCGGCTGAACAGCGCCTGCTCGGCCGCCGGGCCCAGGTCACCGCGCGCGGCCTGGTGCAGCACGGCGGGCACCAGCGAGGCGGAGCTCCCGGAGTACGTCATGTACCGCACCCCTTCGGCGAACAGGTCGCGCGAGAGCGGCATCCGCACCGGCTCGCCGGTGGCCGGATCGGTCACCGTCACCTCCACCGGCCCCCGCTCCAGACGCGCCACCACCACCACGCGCAGGTCGTCGCCCAGCGCGGGGAACGCGGCGTTGCAGGCGGGCTCGCGCGCGCACTCGCCCAGCACGCCGTCCATCGCCCGCTGCGCGTCGGGCGCGGTGTGCAGCGGCATGGCGGCGTCGGTGGGAACGACGCCGTGGAGCACCGCGCTGCGCACCCGGTCCGGGTGCCGCCGCATGTACACCAGCGCGGTGCGCGTCCCCGCCGAGGTGCCGTACAGGTTCAGCCGCTCGTAGCCCAGCGCCGCGCGCACCTCGTCCAGGTCGTCGGCCGACGCGTCGTTGTTGTAGCGCGACAGGTCCGCGCGCCCCCGCCAGCGCTCGGCGCAGCGGCGGACACGCTCGGCCGGGTAGAACGCGCCCAGGTAGTCGGCCAGGCGCGGGCCGTACATCTCGCAGTCCAGCAGGTTGCTCCCGCCCGCCCCGCGCAGGTCCACCAGCAGGATGTCGCGCGCGTCGCGCAGCTCCGCCAGCTCCCCCGCCATCCCCGCCGCCTGCTCCACCGTGCCGCTCCCCGGCCCGCCCGGGATCGGCACCACCGGGTCGCGCGTGGCCGTCCCCGTCGCGGGGATGACCGCGAAGCGGATCGGGATCGTCCTCCCACTCCGCGCCTCGCGGTTCTCCCACACCTCCAGCGTGCCGCAGCGCGCCGCGCCCACGCCCGGCAGCGTGCACGGCTCCACGTGAAGCCTCGGCTGCGCGACCGCGGGTGCGGCGGCGAGGATCCCCAGCACGACGGAGAAGAGGAACGAACGGGTCATCGTGAGCTCTCCTGGAGGGATTCGAGAGCGGGCGTCCGCGCGCGCGAACGCCGTCCATCTGCCGTTCGACAGTGCGAGCAGAGCACGGGTTGCAAGACCCAGGTGTTTCGCGAGCCGCTCGTCTGCAGCCACGGCGGAAAGGTAAACGCACCTCGCGCTTGAGGTTAGCCGGACACCGCAGGCGTTTGCGGGCGCATTGGCCAAGTACACACCGAGCACACGTTTACGGTCTCTCCTGGGGTATTGATTCGGGAAATGTTCGGGTTTAGATTATCCGAAGATAAACCGAAGTACCACTACCCGCTTTTGCCCGATGGAGGATCGAGACGATGGTCGAGCCGAACAACCCCGTTCCCCACTCCAGAGAGGCCACCGTGGCGCATCTCCGCGAGATGGCCGCGGCGCGTGTGGAGAACACCTCGCTCCGCGGAGTGGCGCGGGAGATCGGGATGAGCCCCACCGGGCTGAAGAAGTTCCTGATGGGCACCGCTCCTTACTCGCCCACGCTGCGCCGCCTGCGCAAGTGGTACCTGCAGTACGCCGCGCTCCCGTTCGCCGAGGTGACGTACCAGGAGGCGTCGGCCGCGCTGGTGGTGCTGACGCACGACCTGACGTCCGAGGCGCGCCGCACCGCGGTGGACGGCGTGCTGGACTCGCTGGAGCGCGGCTACGAGGCCGGCGGCCGCGCGCGCCCGCGCTGGGTGGACGAGCTGCGCGCGGAATACGGGACGCGCAAGCAGAGCTGATCACCCGAACCCGGGCCCCTCGCCCGCCACGACAATGCAGATCTTCCCTCGCCGATGAGCGAGGCTGGCCACCCTCGGCCGGCCTCGCTCTCTGCTTTGGGGGACGCATCGGAGTAGTCTCACGCGGAGGCGCGGAGAACGGTGGAGAAACTCATCGCGGCGGTGAGTTCTCCGCTGTTCTCCGCGTCTCCGCGTGAGGCCAAATAGATCGTCAGCTACCCGCGCCGGATCATCCCGCGACGGCGATCACCCGGTCTCCGGCGACCACGTAGATGCGGTCGCCGGGGGCCACTTCCACGTCGGCGGTGCCGGTGAACGCGCCGAAGGCGGGAAGCACGCCCACACGCGCGCCGAAGTGGAAGCAGGGGAGCCGCTCCCGCTGCCGTCCCACCCCGCGCAGCTTGACGGAGGGATGGAGATGCCCCGCGAGCACGTACCCCGCGGGCGACTCGAACGGGTGGTGCGAGAGGAGGAAGGGCGGGTCCGCGCAGGGCTGGTCGCAGCAGTCGATGCGCAGCTCGCCGGGGGGGTCGCCGGCGTGGCGGTCGTGGTTGCCGCGGATCAGCGTCACCGGGAGCGAGGCGTGCCGTTCGCGCCACGCGCGCACCGTCTCGAGCGTCGCCGGCTGGCGCGAGGTGCGGGCGTGGAAGAGGTCGCCCAGGATGGTCAGCCGCGCGGCGCCCGTGCGCTCCAGCGCGCGCGAGAGTCGCTCCAGCCCCTCCGCCGTGGTCCCGCCGGGAACGGGAACGCCCGCCGCGCGGAACGCCGCCGCCTTCCCCCAGTGCGGATCGGCCACCAGCAGCTCGCCGGTGCGCGGTCGGAAGAGCGCGCGCTCGTGAAGGAGGAGCACGCGCTCGCCGGCTACCTCCGTCTCCACGTCCCCCACCGCCGGTCCGCTCAGGGGATGATCACCAGCCGCTGCGCCACCCACACGCTCACCGGCCGCCCGTTCTGCTCGGCCGGCGTGTAGCGCAGGTACGCCACCGCGGCCGACGCCGCCTGGCGTGCCGCGCGGTGCGTGGACCAGATCACCTGCGACGTGGTCACGTGCCCGTGCTCGTCGATCCGCAGCCAGAACGCCACCGTGTCCGGTTGGGCGGCGCCCGCCCCGTCAGCCGCGTGTTCGGCATATGCCAGCGCAGCCAGCGCCTCGGCCACCAGCGGCCGATTGGTCAGGACGGGGCGCTTCTGCACCGACGGCAGCTCGAGCGCATAGTCGTCCAACGGCACCACGTCGGTCATGAAGTCGTTCGGCTCCGGCGGCACGGCCGCGCCGGCCGCGCCCGAGACGGGGTAGGAGATGGCGTCGTCGAGAAGGAAGTCGGCGATCCCGGTCGTGACGGGCGGATCGTTCGGCGCCGGAGGCGGGTCCGCCGGGGCAGCATCGCCCGCGCCGGCGTTCTCGCCGGCGTCCGGCGCCGCCTGCGCGGGATCGAACCGCGAATCGTAGATGGGATCGTCGCTCTCGTCCGCGCCCGAGCTGCCGGCCACCGCGATAAAGGCGAACAGCGCCAGGACGGCGCCCGCGACGATGGCGGAGAAGCGCACGGGTCCCGCCTTCCGGGTCAGCACCACGCCCGTGCACATGATCAGGCCCAGGATCCCCAGCAGCTGCAGGAACCCGGCGCCCATGAACATGAGCACGAGGGCCGGGAGCACGTACGTCAGCGGGCTCCGCAGCGGCCCCGGGCCCTGCTGCGCCACCATCCACTTCAGCGGCTTGTGCACGCCGTACGGCGACACCTTGGGCGCGGCGGGAGCGGCCCCCGCCGCGGCGAACGGCGCCGCTGCGGGCACGCCCCGGCGCGGCCGGCGTGGACGCGGCGCGGGCACAGAGACCGGCGCGCCGACGGGGAACGGGTCGCGCCCGCCCAGCAGCCGCGCGCGCTCGCACCACGGGCACGCGCCCAGGTGCGGCGCGAAGCGGTGCAGGGGATTGGCGCCGCATTCGAGGAGACGTCCCTCCGCGGCCTCCAAGGCGTCGCGCCACTCCGCCGCCGTCGGCCGCGCCGCCGGGTCCGCGTATCCGGCAACGAAGGCACGGACGAACATCTCCCGCACCTCGGCGTCGAGCGCGTCGAAGGGCGGGGAAAGCCGCGGCGGGTGCACCTCGTCCTCGCCCGACGCGTGGGGGAAGAGGCCGCGGCGGATGCGCTCCTCCACCGGCGCCGCGTCCGCCTCGCCCAGCCGCACGGCGAACGGGTGCGTCCCCTCCATCAGCAGGAGGAAGAGGAGGACGGCCAGGCCGAAGCGGTCGTGCTCGGGGGCGCGGTCCACCGTGCCGAAGCTCACCCCCTGCAACTCGGGCGGGGTGAACTCCGCCTTCCCCACCTTGGAGCGGTAGATGCCACCGCCCGTGTCGCGCACCTGAAGCGAGTCGGCATCCACCAGCGTCACCCGCGCGTCCGCCGGAGCGACGAGGAGGTTGCTCTCGTTCACGTCGCCCACCACGTAGCCGGCGGCGTGCAGCGCGTCGAACGCCGCGGCCAGGTTCCGCCCGGCGCGGTGCAGCAGCCCGAAGTGGAAGCCCGGCGCGTGCGCGCGGCGGGTGACCGGGTTGTAGAACTCGAAGACCCGCGGCCCCTCGGCGAAGGGCATCACGAACCCCGCGAAGCCGCGCTCGTGCAGCAGCACGTCCAGCGGCCAGGCGATCGACGTCCCCTCCGGCATGGCGGGGGGACGGGCCAGCATCAGCGCCAACTTGCGCGCCCGCTCGATCGTCGGGTCGTGGTAGATCTTGGCGACGAGCCCCGCATCCCCCGGCACGTGGTAGACGACGGCCTCGCCCCCGGCGCCGATCTCGCGCTCGGGGTCCAGCGCCAGCATCTCCAGCGTGGAGCGGCGGCGGTAGAGGGGGATGGACGGCGCGGCGGTGTCGGTCACGGCACGAAGTAGAGGGTGGCCTGGACCCACGTGGGAACCGTGTTGCCGTCCGCCTGCTGCGCGGGGTTGAAGCGCATCGCGGCCGCGGCGCGCAGCGCGGCTTCATCGAAGCGCGGGTCGGTGGACCGCACCACGTACAGCCCCGTCGAGTTCGGCGTGCCGTCGCGCTCCACCAGGATGCGCACGTCCACGTTGGCGATCAGCCGCAGGTTGCGCAGCTCGGGGGGATAGTACGTGGCCGCGAGACCCGCGATCTCGCGCGCGTTGACCAGCTCCGGCGACACCGTCACCGACGCGTCGGGATATGCCAGCTGCACCGTGGGCTCGGGCATCACCGCGCTCGGCGGCCCCCAGGCGTCGGGCGCGTCCGGGGCGTCGGGGATGTCGAAGCGGTCGGCGAAGGTGGGACGCGAGCCGTCGGCGTACGACGGCCCGCCGCGCGTCATCGCCGCCACGAACGACCAGACGACGAGCAGGATCACCGCCCAGGCCACCGTGCCCAGGCGCAGGCGCTGGAGGTTGAGCCCGCCGCTGAAGACCCGGCGCAGGGCCAGGAAGAAGACGATCAGCCCCAGCATGCGCCCTCCGCCGCTGGCGCCGAAGAGGCAGGTGAGCGCGGCGGGCGGCATCCACACCAGCGGGCTCCCCAGCGCGGCCGGGCCGAACGCGGGCTGCATCCACGCCGGCATGGCGGCCACCGCCGCGGCGGAGCGGGTGCGCACCCACTGGCCGGCGGCGGAGGGCTGCGGCGGCGGGGACGGCTGGAAGGGGGCCGGGGCCGCCGCCTGCGGCGCGAAGGGCGGCGCGGAGGCGAACTGCGCGCGGCGGGGGACCGGCGCGGTGTCGTGCACCCGCGCCAGTTCCACCGTGGCGGGGAACGGATCGCGCCCCTGCAGCAGCCGCGTGCGGTGGCACCAGGGGCAGAACTCCAGCTCCGGCGCGTGGCGGTGCCGCGGATTGGCGGCGCACACGGCCAGCCGCGCCTCGGCCTCGGCCAGCGCCTCGCGCCACTCGGCGGGCGCGGGGCGGGCGGACGGGTCGCCGTGGCCGGCGACGAACGCGCGCGCGAACATCGCCTGCAGCGCCGGGTCCAGCGCGAAGAAGGGCGGCGCCAAGCGCGGCGGGCGCACGCCCTCGTCGCCCCCCGCGTAGGGGAACATCCCCCGCGAGATGCGCTCCTCCACCGGCGGCACCTCGGCGCCGTCGCCCAAGCGGCAGGCGAAGGGGTGCGTTCCCTCCATCAGCAGGAGGAAGAGGAGGGCGGCCAGCCCGAAGCGGTCGTGCTCCTCGCCGCGGTCCACCTCGCTGAAGTGCGCCCCCTGCAGCTCGGGCGGGGTGAACTCCGCCTTCCCTACGCCGGAGCGGTGGATGGAGCGGCCCCCGCCGTCGCGCACCTGGAACGAGTCCGCGTCCACCAGCGTGACCGCGGCGGTCGTCGGGTTGACCAGGATGTTGGACTCGTTCACGTCGCCCACCACGTAGCCGTGCGCGTGCAGGCCATGGAAGGCGGCGGCCAGGTTCACCCCGGCGCGGTGCAGCAGCGCGTAGTCGAACAGCGGCGCGGTGCGGCGCCGCGAGACGGGGTTGTAGAACTCGAACAGGCGCGGCCCCTCGGCGCGCGGCATCAGGAAGCCCGCGAAGCGTCCGCCGCTGGGCCCAGTGAGCAGATCCACCGGCCAGGCCACCGCCGCCCCCGCGTCCAGCACGGGGGGATCGGAAAGCATCAGCCCCAGCTTGCGCGCGCGCGCCATGGTCGGCTCGCGGTACAGCTTGGCGACGAGGGCCCAATCCCCCGGCACCTCCAGCACGCGCGCCTCGCCCCCCGCGCCGATCTCGCGCGTGGTGTCGAACACGATCAACTCGCCCGACGAGCGGCGGCGCAGCACGCGCGCGGCCAGCCCGGGCGGCAGCTCGAGGACGGGGGCGGGGTCAGCCATGGTCGCGCGTCACCAGCACCAGGGTCAGGTCGTCGTCCGAGCGCGCGGTCACCCGCGGCCCGGCCAGAAAGGCGGAAAGCTGGTCCTCGGCGTCGCGCGGGTCGCGCGCCTCGGCCGCGAAGGCGAAGAGCGGGGCGAAGAAGGGCTCGTGCGGCGTCCGCTCGGGGTGCTTCAGCGCCAGCCCCTGCAGCCCGTCGGTGAAGATGGCGAGATGACGGGCAGATCCCCGCCACGCCGACCGCTGCGCCGCGTCCACCGCCCCGGGGGTGGTCAGGAAGACGGTCTCGTTCGCGAACTCGCCCGAGGTCGGCGCGGTGATGGCGCGCATCTCCCCGCCTGCGGCGGAGACGATCACCGCGCCGTCGCCCACCTGCGCGGCGGTGACGGAATCCGCCGTCACCACCGCGGCGATCAGCGTGGTGTTCAGCTCCCGCATCTCCACCGCGCGCGCCTTCGCCTCGTCCTGCACGGCCACGAGGGCGGCGCCCATCGCGTGGTCCAGCGCCGCGGTCCAGTTCCCGTCCACCACCGCGGGGGCGGAGGAGACGAGCGAGTCCACCGCCGCCTTTGCCGCCGCGCGCGCGCCGGCCTCCGCGTGCGCCGCCGACCCCGCGCCGTCGGCGACGGCGAGGGCCACGGCGCCGCCGGGAAGGCGGCGCCAGGCGTGCGCGTCCTGGCAGGGAAGCTCGTTGCGCGCGTGGCTGGTGCCGCGCACGCTGGCGCCCAGCACCCGCCAGGCGGCGGCCGGCGCGGCCACGGGCGTCACAGTTCGGCCCACCCGGTGGGCGCCAGCTTCACCGTCTCGTCGGGCCGCGAGTGGGCCACGGACTGCATGCTGCGCGACAGCCAGACGAACATCTCCCTGAAGTCCAGTCCCTTCAGCCGCAGCGGCTGGCGCACGGCGATCTTCGCCAGCGCCTCCATGTTGGCGTTCTCCACGCCCACGGCGAAGAAGGCCACCTGCTTCTTCGTCTCCGCCTCCTGCAGGCGGCGCGTGGCGCGCGCCACGGCGTCGGGCGCCTCGCCCTGCGGCTCGCCGTCGGTGACCAGGAAGATCCACGGGCGGTAGTAGGCCACGTCGTAGGCGCGGTAGCGGGCCTTGCGCTCCTCCACCATGTCGAGGCCCTTCTCGATGGCCGCGCCGATGTGCGTCATCCCCTCGGCGTTCAGGAAGGGGATGTCGAAGCGGTCGGGGCTGACGAAGTCCTGCACCACGCGGATGCGGTTGTCGAAGGCGACGACGGCGATCTCCACGCGGCGCGCGGCCAGCGGGTCCACGGCCAGGTCGAAGCGGAAGGCCTCGAGGCCCGCGAGCATGGCGTCGAGCGGGGCGCCCTGCATGGAGCCGGAGGTATCGAGCAGGAGCACGCACGGGCAGCGCGGCTCGGGGTTCTCGGCGAACTCGACGGCGTCTTCCAGCTTCGCGAGCAGCGACATAGTGGGAGGGACCTCCATGTCCCGGTGGTGGGGCGCGGTGGACCCGGCGGGGCGGCACGTGCCGGGCCGTCGAATTTCGCCCGAATCCGTTGAAAACACAAGCGTTTCCGCGACCTCCGCGGGAACCGCGCATCCTCGCCTTCCGATCCCGCGCGGTCCCGTGCGGACGGGCCGATGCCGCCAATCGTGCAGGTTCCGGGCGAGGGGCGCGGGTGCCGATCCAATCGCCGATTAGCCCGGTAGACTGGTCTACGTGCGGCCGCGGCATCGCGCCCTCTCCCGGCTCGCTGGGGCTCGCCACCCTCTCCCGTACCGGGAGAGGGTTGCACTCCAGCATCTGCGCTCCTGACCCACATCCTGCTCGCCCGGTTTGCACGCCGCGAGCCGCGTCCTGCATCAACGCCGACCCCTCGCACGAATGCCGCCTCGGGAGTCCGCGAAGGCGGACTTCGGGCCGTTGTTGCCGCGGTTTCAACCGCCCGTCCCGGCTCTCTCGCAGACAATACGAGACCAGACCGCGCCGAGTTCCGACGATCTTTCGCCGCGCTATCTCGAGAGACAACCGCTGGGAGATGAACGTTCGGTGAGGCGTGATTCTGAACGTTCGAACGGGGATGTGAACGGCGGGCGATCGATGGATGGGCTTTCTACTTCATCTTCGGCTTCTTCGGCCGCTTCGCCTCGCCCTGGTCGGCATAGCGCTCGAGCGCCACCTGCATGCGCTGCACGCGGTCGGCCAGCGACTCGCTGGTAACGGCCTCGCGCGTGCGGTCGACCAGGAGCGGGAAGGCCAGCGGCGGCGTGCGCGGCGGCTCGGTGATCACCACGCGGCTCTCCGACAGCCGCTCCAGCGTGCGGCCCAGGCGGCTGCTTTCCAGCTGCCGCTCCAGCACCTCACGATGCGCCTGGCTTACCAGCAGGTTCCCCGGGTCGTAGCGGGTGAACACGTCGAAGAACAGCCCGCTGCTGGCCTGGATCTGCCGCGTGCTCTTGTTCGCGCCGGGGAAGCCCTGGAACACCAGGCCTGCCACGCGCGCGATCTCGCGGAACTGGCGGCGCGCCATCTCCGTGGCGTTCAGCGACGCGGGGACGTCGTCGAACAGGTTTTCCGGCCGGAGAAGTCCCGCCGCGAGCGCATCCTCCAGCGGCGCGGGATCGGGCGACAGCAGCTCGATCCCGTAGTCGTTCGCCGCCATGGTGAAGGAGATGGGCTTCAGGCGCGAAATGCGGTACGCGAGCAGCGCCGCCAGCCCCTCGTGCACCAGCCGCCCCTCGAAGGGGAAGAAGAAAAGGTGGTGCCCCTCGCGCGTCTTCACCCGCTCGATCAGCAGCTCGTCGGCCGCGGGGATGCGTGACCAGCGCGCCTGCACCTCCAGGATCGCGCGCACCGCCTGCATCTCCGGCCCGCGGAGGATGCCGTTCGACGCCTCCTCCAGCCGCCGCCTGAGCGCCGCCGCCAGCTCCGTCGACAGCGGCATCCGGCTCCCCATCCAGCGCGGGATGTAGGCGCCCTTCGCCGGCGCGCGGCGCACCCACGCCTTCATGTCGCGCACGCGGACGAACTCCAGCGGCTTGCCGGAGAAGACGAAGCGGTCGCCCGGCTTCAGGCGGGCGATGAAGCCCTCCTCCACCGTCCCCAGCCGCGGCCCGTTCAGGTACTGCACGGCGATCGCCGCGTCGCTCACGATCGTCCCGATCGCCATCCTGTGCCGTTTGGCGACCTGACGGCTCTCGACCGTGTAGAGGCCGTCGCGCTCGACCACGCGCTGGAACTCGGGGTAGGCGCGCAGCGCGTCGCCGCCGCGGGTGACGAAGTCGATCACCCACGCCCACTCGTCGTCCATCAGCCCGGCGTAGGCGCGGGTGGTGCGCACCTCGTCGCGCAGCTCGTCGCGCCGGAAGCCGCCGCCCACCGCGACGGTGACCACGTGCTGCGCCAGCAGGTCCAGCGGCCGCTCGACGGGGAGGCGGCTCTCCACCGCGGCCGCCTCGACGCCATCGCGCGCGGCGGCCACCTCGATCAATTCCAGCGCGTGCGTGGGGATGCAGGTCACACGGCTGGCGACGCCCGGGCGGTGGCCGCTCCGCCCCGCGCGCTGCAGCAGCCGCGCGACGCCCTTGGGGCTCCCCACCTGGAGCACTCGGTCCACGGGTGAGAAGTCTACACCCAGGTCCAGCGACGAGGTGGCCACCACGCAGCGGAGGCGGCCCGAACGGAGCCCGCTCTCCACGAAATCGCGCGTCTTGCGGTCCAGCGAGCCGTGATGGAGCGCGATCTCGCCGGCCCATTCGGGGCGCGCGGCGAGGATGGCCTGGAACCAGATCTCCGTCTGCGAGCGCGTGTTGGTGAAGACGATGGCGCTCTCGGCCGCGTCGAGGACGTCGAGCAGCTGCGGCAGCATCTGCGTCCCCAGGTGGCCGGCCCAGGGAAAGCGCTCGATCTCGGGGGGGATGAGGGAATCGACGATCACCGTCTTCGGCACCAGCCCGCGGACGATGCGCGAGGCGCCGGCGCGCGGCCCGGCGCCGAGGAGCGTCTCCAGCGCCTCCTGCAGGTTGCCGATGGTGGCCGACAGCCCCCAGGTGCGCAGCTCCGGCCGCCAGTGCCGGAGCCGGGCGAGGCACAGCTCGGTCTGCACGCCGCGCTTGGTGCCCATCAGCTCGTGCCACTCGTCCACGACCACCGCGCGCAGGTCGGCGAAGAGCGCCGCCGCGTCCTCGCGCGAGAGGAGCAGCGACAGGCTCTCCGGTGTCGTGATCAGCGCGGTCGGCAGGCGGTCGCGCTGGCGGGCGCGGACGGCGGCGGGGGTGTCGCCGGTGCGCGGCTCCAGCGTCCAGGGGATGCCGAGCTCCTTCAGCGGCAGCCGCAGCGCCTCCTCGGTGTCGGCGGCCAGCGCGCGCAGCGGGGTGATCCACAGCACGCGCAGCGGCGGCGCGCCGCGGAGCGTGGGCCCGGCGGCGTTCTCGCGCAGCCACTCGAGGAGCGGGCCGAGCCAGGCGGCGTACGTCTTCCCCGTCCCCGTGGCCGCGTGGACGAGCCCGCTCTCGCCCGCCAGATACGATTCCCACACCTCGCGCTGAAACGCGAACGGCTCCCACCCGCGCCCCGCGAACCACGCCAGCGCCGGCGCCAGGGGGTCGGGATCGGGAGATGCCGTTCGGCGTGCGGCGGCGCTGCGGGCCACGGGCGAGGTGCCTCCGGGGTGATGGGATCGACGGCGGACGTGGATTCCCACGCGCGTCCACTCTGTCGCGGTGGCAACGATCGGGCCGCGGCGCGGCGAGGGCGGGGGCGCTTCGCGCGGACCCTCATCCCCCCCGGCCCCCCTTCTCCCGATAACGGGAGAAGGGGGGAGACCTAAGCGTGGTAACTACTTACGGCTCGTAAAAAATCACCCTCCCCCCAGTCGCTTTTGGGGGGAGGGTCGCGCGAAGCGCGGGATGGGGGGGCGGGATGCCGGCGTGCACGCAGGCATCCCGTCAGCTGAAAATCTCCCTACCGCGTCTTTTGGAGATGCTGGAGACGGATTCAGTCCGCGTCGAGGACGCGGACGAGGACGGCGGTGATGTTGTCGCGGCCGCCGCGCTCGTTGGCGCCGATGATGAGCGCCGCCACCAGCTCGTGCAGCTCGTCCGGGCGGACGAGCACGCGGCGCAGCATGCGGTCGGTGAGCATGCCGGTCAGCCCGTCGCTGGCCAGCAGCGCGATGTCGCCGGGAAGGAGGGTCCCCGCGTAGACGTCCGGCTCGTCGAGCGAGTCGGCGCCCAGCGCGCGCGTCAGCACGTGCGACAGGTGGTGCCGCCGGGCGCCACGCTCGGTCATCCGCCCCGCGTCGACCTCGCGCTGCACCCAGGTGTGGTCGCGCGTCACCTGCGTCAGCTCGCCGTCGCGCAGCACGTAGGCGCGGCTGTCGCCGATGTGGCCCAGGCGGAAGCTGCCGTCGTCGCACACCACCAGCGCGGTCATGGTGGTGCCCATCCCCTTCGTCTCGGGCTTGGTGAAGGAGTAGTTGAGGATGGCGCGGTGCGCGGCGTGGAAGCTCTCGCGCATGGCCGCCTCCAGCAGGTCGGTGCGCAGCCCGCCGTCCACCCCCTGCCGCAGCGCCGACCCGACGGACTCGGCCGCCAGCGCGCTGGCGATCTCGCCCGCGGCGTGGCCGCCCATCCCGTCGGCCACGAGGAAGACGCCGCGCGGCGCGTCGATCAGGAACGAGTCCTCGTTGTGCGGCCGCACGCGCCCCACGTCGGTGGCGCCGGCCGCCTCCCAGCTCACCTTCACGGCCGCCCCGCCTGCGCGGCCGGTGCGTCGGTGGGCGGCGGCAGCTGCCGGGGCACGGGCGCCGGCGCGCTCATCTGCACGATCGCGTAGGCCAGCAGCGCCAGCAGGATCACGATCAGCACGGCCAGCCAGAGCGGGAAGCGGAAGCCGCGCCGCTCGTCCTTGAGCGCCACCTCCTTCGCGGGCGGCACGTACGCCGCGCGCGCCGCCTCCAGGTCCGCCGACGCCACCTCGCGGAACTGCAGCTTCACCCCGCCGAAGCGCACGGTCGACCCGTACGGCAGCGGCGTGGGAACGTTGGGCGCCAGCTTCACCCCTTCGATCGCCGTCCCGTTGGTGGAGCCCAGGTCGGTCAGCCGCCAGGCGCCCAGGTCGAACTCCAGCTGCGCGTGGCGGTCGCTCACCGAGTCGTCGTCGATCACCACGTCCGCGCCGGCGCCGCGCCCCACCGTCACCACCGGCGCGGGCACGGGGATCTGCTCGCCGTAGCGCGGACCCGCGGCAATGCCGAAGGTGGCGAGCGGACCGGCCTGCGGGAGGTTGGTGGACATGGCCGTGCGGAGCTCCTGGCGTGGAAACGACGTTCGCTGCAACGCTTTGCGGAAGGGCGGGAACGTATCGCGGGCGCCGCGAAGGGGCAAGACAAGTGCCCAGTGCCCAGTGCCGGGTGACAGTCATCTACCCTGCTGGGCCGTCAAACGTGGAGCCGCAGCGTCTCCCCGCGCTGAGGTCTCCCCCTCTCCTGCTGTCGGGAGAGGGGGCCGGGGGGTGAGGGTCCCCGCATGCGCGCGCCGATGCCCGTCATTTGACGGTTTCGTGGTTCTCTCCTCATCCGATCATATTGGAGCCCAACGTACAATTCCTTGACGATCGTGTACGATTTGGATATTCTTGCGCGGCCTTCGATCGCCCCCTCCCTTCGGCTCACTACCTCCGTGATCCGGCGCCTCCTCTTCCTGCTCGTCCCGCTCGCGTTCGCCGTATCCCCCGCTTCCGCGCCCGCGCAGGGCCGCGGCGGGGCCGTGCCTCTGCAGCTGTCCAACGGCTGGAAGGTGGCGCGCGGCGACCAACCGCAGTGGGCCAGCCCCGCGTTCGACGACCGCGCGTGGACCTCCATCGCCGTTCCCGGCACCTGGGAGAACGTCTTCCCCGAGTACGACGGGTTCGGCTGGTACCGCCTGCGGGTGTCGATTCCCGCGGAGCTGCGCGACGAGCCGGTGGGGCTGCTGTTCAACACCGTGGGCGACGCCTACGAGGTGTACTTCGACGGCGTGAAGATCGGCGCGCGCGGCAAGCTTCCGCCCGACTTCCGCGAGGCGGTGGATCCCTCGCTCTTCCTGGTTCCCGCGGCGCTGCTGGAGAAGAACCCGACCGGGCCGCACCTGGTGGCGGTGCGCGTCTACAACTCGTACGCGTACGGCGGGCTGATGGGCGCGGTGAAGCTGGGCCGCTTCGACGTGCTGGCCGACAAGCGCTCGCCGCGCGACATGGTGATCGGCACGCTGGTGGCGTTCTTCCTGGCCATCGGCATCTACCACCTGGCCTTCTGGGTGCGCCGCCGCGCCGCGCGCGAAAACCTGTGGTTCGCCGCGGTCTCGCTGGCCATCTCCATCTACGGCGCCACCTTCAGCGGCACGATCAGCCGCGCCGTCGTCGAGCACGCCAACCCGTACCGCGTGGGCCTGGTCGCCCTGCTCGCGGGCGGACCGTTCTTCGTCGCCCTCGTCTACGCGCTGTTCGACCTGCGCATCCGCCGGCGCGAGCAGCTCGTCTCCGCCGCCTTCCTGGCGATGGCGGCGGCGGCGGCCATCCTGCCGCTGGGGACGCTGGCGCATCTCAACCGCTCGATCGACGTGGGGCTGGCGGTGGGGATGCTGGCCATCGTTCTGCGCGCCTTCCGCGCCGCCAGCCCGCACCGTCCGCACGCGCGGCTGCTGGTGTTCGGCACCGCCGCGTTCGCCGCGACGTTCGTGTACGACCTGGCCAGCGAGTACGACTACGTTCCCGTCGCACACCTGCCGGGCGGGGTGCCGTCGTCGTTCTGGATCGGGTTCATGGTGTTCGTGCTGTCGGTGGGGATCGCCACGGCGGGGAAGTGGGCGCTCACCGAGGTCACCGCGCTGGTCGATCCGCTCACCGAGCTGTCGCGCCGGCACGTGCTGCAGGACGCGCTGCGCCGCGAGACCGACCGCATCCGCCGCTCGGGGGGATCGATCGCGCTGGTGCTGATCGACCTGGACTTCTTCAAGCAGGTGAACGACGCCTACGGACACCGCACGGGCGACGAGGTGCTCGCCCGCGTGGGCCGGCTGCTGCGCTCGACGGCGCGCAACATCGACCTGGCCGCGCGCATGGGCGGCGAGGAGTTCGCGGTGCTGCTGTACGACAGCGGGCTGGACGGCGCGCTGGCGTTCTCCGAGCGCTTCCGCGGCCACCTGCGCGAGATGTCGGTGCCGGCCGGCGGCGGGCGCACGGTGAAGGTGACGGCCAGCCTGGGCGTGGCGGTCGGCAGCGAGCTGGTGGACCCCGACGCGCTGATCGACGCCGCCGACCGCGCCCTGTACAGCGCCAAGAATCAGGGCCGCGACCGCCTGGTCGGCGTGCAGCTCCCCGCCGGCGCCGCCGCCGAGGCCGAGTCGACCACGCAGGACCGGTAGATAGATTCGTTCGCAGCGAAGAAGCCCCGCGCGCCATCGGCGTGCGGGGCTTCTCCTTATCTGAGCACTGTTAATTCACTTCCTGAAATCGCCGCGTGAGCTCACAGGGACGTTCTTCCGAACCCACCGCTCCACCTTCTTGATCTCGGCCGGCGAGAGCTTCGGCGGCGGGGGCGTGGCCGGCCGCTTCGGAGCAAGCACCCGTTGGGCGACAGTGGAGTTCTTCTGCATATGGGGCTCCATTCAGTAGATGCGGCTACTGCCGCAGGATCGCTTCAGCCGGGTTCAGGTGCGACGGATAGTAGTTCTTGCGACGGACCCACTTGAAGCCTTGGAACCGGGTGATGACCGCGATATCGATCGGCGCCGAGACGGTCGGGATCCCCGGTCTGAATCGCATGTACCCTGCCGTAACGTCGGCAAGATAGCTAACGAGGTCGATCGCATCTTGGATCGGCATGCCCGGATGGGCAAGCTTCGTCTCCGACACCAGGATCGAATTCGCGACTTCGGGTGCCAAGCCAGCTTCGATGAGACGATCCTGTGTTTCTCGCGACCAGCCGTATACGAGCCGGTTCAGGGCCTCGGGTTGTCCCCAGAAGTCGATCACTCCCGCCGTCGTCGCAGGCACCCTGAGCTCGGGCTCGGTACACTGTCCGTCGGGGCCGATTAAGACCGTCCAGACCTCCGGATAGTACGAGCCTGCGGAGAACCCGGCAATGACGAATCCCAATGCGGGATACTCTGGAACTGGCTCGTGCGGATCCGGCTCTTCTTCGAATGGTCGGTCCGCGGGCAGATCAGACGGATAGAGCGATCGATAGACCTCGTCATAGAAGAACTCCTTCACTCTCCCGGCAACTTCCTCCACCGTGTACCGACTCGGGTCGAGTGACGGAACGACAGGGCTGGTCGACAGGCCGCTGAGATCCTCTCGAAGTATTCTCGCCACGCTCGCGACCGACAGCGGTCCCAGACTTCCAAGGCCGAATGTCATCAGGCCCAGGGGAAGTCCCTTCACGAGGTTGATCGTCTTCTCGGCGTTGCCGTAGATGTTGTGGTAGCGTTCACCGGGAAGCACGATCGATGTTGCGCTGTCGGTGCCGAGCACGACTCCGTCACCGACCACAAGGGAGATTGCGATCGTCATGGGCCCACTCGGAGCAAGAGTGTGATGTGATGAACGACGTGAACATAACTTTATTGTGAACTTTGTCAACCGCCCAAAGGCGTCGATCTCCGTTGCTGGTCGGCGATCGAGACGGTCTTGACCACTTGGGGCAGGACCGGTTATCCTCCCGGCCATGCCGAACTCTCGCTGCCCCATGGCCATGCGTTGTCGCTGGTGTCTCCTCCACGCGGAGGGGGCGGCGACGGCGCGTGCGCGCGGGGCTGGCAAACCGGCATGATCCGGCGGGGGTAGAACCCCCGAGCCCCCACGACGGCGATCCGGCCGCGGCTCCCTCACACGGAGCCGCGGCCTTTCTGTTTTCTACGAAGCACGCAGGGAGATTTCCAATGCCGGCTACGCAGGAGCACCCGATCGCGCTCTTCCACGAGCACCCCGACTGGTTCCGCCCGCTCTTCACCGAGTTGGAGCGGCGCGGCACGCCGTTCGTCCGCATCGCCGCGGGCGAGCACCGGTACGACCCCGACGCGGCGCCGCCGTACTCGCTCGTGTTCAACCGCATGAGCCCGTCGGCGTACCTGCGCGGCGCGGGGAACGCCATCTTCTACACCCAGAGCTGGCTTGACCACCTGGAGCAGCAGGAGGTGCGCGTGGTCAACGGCCGCCGCGCCTACCGGGTGGAGACCAGCAAGGCCGTGCAGATCAACCTCCTGCGCCGCCTCGGCCTCCCGCATCCGAAGACGCGGGTGATCAACCACCCCTCGCAGGCGTACGCCGCGGCCGAGGGGCTGCGCTACCCCATCGCCGTCAAGCCGAACATCGGCGGGAGCGGTGCGGGGGTGCGCCGCTTCGACTCGCCCGAGACGCTGCGGCGCGCGTCGGAAGACGGCTCGCTCGACCTGGGCATCGACTCCGTGGGCCTGGTGCAGGAGTTCGTCCCCGCCGAGGAGGGACGCATCGTGCGGGTGGAGGTGCTGGGCGGAAAGTTCCTCTACGGCATCCGCATCTACACCCCCGGCGACACCTTCGACCTCTGCCCGGCCGACGTCTGCCAGCGCGTGGACGGTGCCGAGCTCGCGCGCGCGGCCTGCGCCATCGACGCGCCGAAGAACCGGCTGCGGGTGGAGGGCTACACCCCGCCCGACGAGATCGTCCGGCAGGTGGAGACGATCATGGCCGAGGCGGGGATCGAGGTCGGCGGCGTGGAGTACTTCGTCGACGCGCGCGACGGCAAGCACTACTTCTACGACGTGAACGCGCTGTCGAACTTCGTGGCCGACGCGCCGCGGGTGGTCGGGTTCGACCCGTTCGCGCGGCTGGCCGACTACCTCGAGGCGGAGGCGAGGTGACCATGCGCTTCGGCTACTGGATGCCAGTGTTCGGCGGGTGGCTGCGCAACGTCGAGGACGAGGGGATGGAGGCCAGCTGGGAGTACGTCAGCCACCTGGCCCGGCGGAGCGAGGAGATCGGGTTCGACCTGACGCTGATCGCCGAGCTGTTCCTGAACGACATCAAGGGCGCCGACGCGCCGACGCTCGAGGCGTGGTCCACCGCGGCGGCGCTGGCGGCGGTGACCAGGCGGCTGGAGATCATGGTGGCGGTGCGGCCGACCTTCCATCCGCCGGTGATCTTCGCCAAGCAGGCGGCCAACATCGACCGCATCAGCGGCGGACGGCTGTCGCTGAACGTCGTTTCGAGCTGGTGGGCGACGGAGGCCGCGAAGTACGGCGTGCAGTTCGACGTGCACGACGACCGCTACGCGCGCACGGCCGAGTGGCTGGAGGTGCTGGACGCGGCGTGGAGCCGGCCGCGCTTCAGCTTCGGGGGAGACTACTACAAGGTGGACGATGGGATCCTGGAGCCGAAGCCGGTCTCCCGCCCGCGGCCCACGATCTACGCGGGCGGGGAGAGCCCGGCGGCCAAGGCGCTGATCTCGGAGCGCTGCGACGGCTACCTGATGCACGGCGACCCGCCGGAGAACATCGCGCCGAAGGTGGCGGACATGCGCCGCCGCCGCGAGGCGCTGGGGCTGCCGCCGATGGTGTACGGCGCCGCCGGCTACGCCATCGTCCGCGCCACCGAGGACGAGGCGCGGCGCGAGCTGGCGCGCATCACCGACGTCTCCAGCGGCGCGGCGTACCACAGCTATCAGGACTGGCTGGCCAACACGCAGCTGGAGCAGCGGGTGAGCCTGGAAGACTACTCCGTCTCCAACCGCGGGCTGCGCACGGGGCTGGTCGGAACGCCGGAGCAGGTGGCGGAGCGGCTGATCGCGCTGGAGGCGGCGGGGCTGGACCTGGTCCTCCTCCAGTTCTCCCCCCAGCTGGAGGAGATGGAGCGCTTCGCCGAGGAGGTGATCCCGCTCGTCAACGGCCGGCGGGAGGCGAAGGCGGCGGCGTAGGCGGAGACCGCTGGATTCTCACGCAGAGAAGCAGAGGCAGCAGAGAACCGCGATGAGTTCTCTGCTGCCTCTGCTCCTCTGCGTGAGATTTTTCTGTTTCTGGATCACTCCGTCGGAGTCGCCTTGGCGGGCATGGACTTGATGAACATCCACACGGCGCGGATCTCGTCGTCGGTCATGCGGCCCGACGAGGCCCAGGGCATCGGCGCGCGGATGGCGCTGCCGTTGGGGCGCTTGCCGGTGCGCAGCGCGTTGAAGAAGTCCTGCTCCGTCCAGGTGCGCAGCTCGCCCGCGGGCGTCAGGTTCGCCGGCGGCGGCTCGTCGGGGCCGTGGCCTTGCGCGGCGCCGGCCAGGTCGGCGCCGTGGCACCCCGTGCACCCGCCGATGGTCGCCAGGTACTTGCCGTACTCCAAGGTCACGCCCGGTGCGACGGGGGCCGGACGCGCGGCGGTGTGGCTCATCAGCTCGGCCGGGAAGAGCGGAAGCTGCCCGGCCAGGTACAGCGCCCGCCCCAGCGCGCGGATGTTGGTCTGCGGCACCTCGCGGTCCACCGGCGGCAGCGTGCGCATGTAGGCGATCACCGCCTGCACGTCCGCGTCGCTCATCAGCCAGAAGTCGCTGCTGGGCATGACGGCCAGCGCGCGGCCGCGATCGTCCACGCCGTGGCGGATGGCGCGCTCGAGCTGGCCGTCGCTATAGCGGTTCATCACCCCGCCGCGCCCGCGCGTGAGGTTGCTGGCGTACACCTGCCCCAGCGGCCCCGCGTCGAACATCAGCTGGCCGCCCAGCCCCTGGCCGTGGCATTCCGCGCACTTGGAGATGGCCTCCACCAGGTGGCGCCCGCGTTCCAGCGCCGCCGGCGAGGCGTCCGCGCGGAGGGGCGAGACCGCGATCTCGTTGTACGCCTTGCGGAAGCGCACCTCGCTGGCGGCGAACACCACCAGCACGGCCAGCACGATCACCAGGGCCAGCGAGCCGATGCCGATGCCCGTACGTTTCATCCACTTGCGCATGAAGGGAATCTCCGGGAGATGTGGGGGAGATGGGGAACATCACGGCCGGCGCGGTCCGGGGGGTGCGCCGGGGCGGGATGGATGGGGATGGACCGGGATTGCCGCGCGCCGGACGGCGGCGGATGCGCCGCGCCGGAATCGCTCCCGCGGCGGGGAGCCGGCGCGGCGGGTACCAGCGTAAAC
The DNA here is from genome assembly GCA_036377595.1 of Longimicrobium sp. Classification (NCBI taxonomy): domain Bacteria; kingdom Pseudomonadati; phylum Gemmatimonadota; class Longimicrobiia; order Longimicrobiales; family Longimicrobiaceae; genus Longimicrobium; species Longimicrobium sp. The sequence continues at coordinate 24,834 of DASUYB010000090.1, forward strand.
GGACTGCGGCGCCGCGTCAAGGAGATCGGCGGCCGATCCCCAAGCGCCGCCACCAGTTGCGCGCGTTTGGCGCCGCCGCGGCACCGCCGCAGCATCCCCGTGGCGACGTGCGGCCCGCAGCCGTCAGAAACCCTCGTCGGGCGGCGTTCTCCACGTTATCATCGGGATCATCTCCTCTCTTCCCGTCTCCCTTCCCCCAGCCCTCCCGACGCCGCCATGAGACCCGCGCTCCGCCGGATGCACGTTGCCGGGATGGCCGCCGCGCTGCTGCTCGCCGCCGCCTCGCGCGCGTCGGCGCAGGAGGCGGTGCTGGTGCTGCGGGTAACCGCGTCGGAATCGGAGGCGCCGCTGCAGGGCGCGCAGGTGAGGGTGGACGGCCGCGCCGTTGCCGCCACCGACGCGCAGGGGCAGGCGCGGGTGGCGATCTCGCCCGTGTCGCACCAGGTGGAGGTGACGGCGATCGGCCGGCATCCCCAGACCTTCACCGCCAGCCTGGCCGCGGGGGAGAGCCAGGACGTGGAGGTGCAGCTCGTTCCCTCCGCCGTGCCCCTGGCGCCGGTGACGGCCACCACCACGCCCACGCCGGCGCGCTCGGCGGCGGTGCAGGCGTTCTACGACCGCGCGGCCAACCACAGCAACGGCCGCTTCTACACCCGCGAGTACATCGAGCAGCGCAGGCCGCAGCAGCTGACGGACCTGCTGCTGGACGGCACCGGGCTGAAGTGGGAGTACAGCACCGGCGGCCATCGCCGGCTCCGCTTCCGCCGCGCGAACACCGCCAGCCGCATCGGCGGCGCGCGCACCGAGTCCGGCCAGGTGCCCAACGACTGCCCGCCCAAGTGGTACGTGAACGGCTTCCCGTTCGAGATGGAGCAGGTGGCGCCGCGCGACCCCTCGCCGGACCTGTGGGTGCACATGGACGAGGTGGAGGGCGTGGAAGTCTACCCCGATCTCCCGCCCATCCAGTACGGCGGCCTGGGCGCGTCGTGCGGCGTCATCCTGATCTGGCTGCGCGGCGACGCCCGGACGCCGCCGCCCGCCCCATCGCCTCAGCCATGAGGAGCGGAAGATGACGATCACCCGGCTTTCCATCCCCCTGCTCGCGGTCTCGCTGACCGCCCTCGCGGCCACGCGCGCGGCGGCGCAGGAGACGGCGCTGGCGGTGAGGGTGACGATGGCGGAGACGCGGGCGCCGCTGCAGGGCGTGCAGGTGAAGGTCGACGGCCGCAACGCCGCGGTCACCGACGCGCAGGGCGCCGCGCACGTGGCGGTGCGCGTCGGCAGCCACCGCGTCGAGGTGACGGCGATCGGACGGCGCGGCTTCTCCGACCGCGTGGAGCTCGCGGCGGGAGAGACGCGTGCGATCGATGTCGCACTCGCGCCCGAGGCGGTGCCGCTCGATCCGGTGACGGCGACCGCGACCGCGCGCTCGCCGATGCTGCAGGCGTTCTACGACCGCGTGGCCAACCACACCAACGGGCGCCTCTACACCCGCGCGTACATCGAGCGGCGCAAGCCGCAGCGCGTGACCGACCTGATCATGGACGGCACGGGGCTGAAGTGGAACCAGACCCGCGGCGCTCACCGCCGGCTCCGCTTCCGCCGCGGCTTCTCCGGCAGCGGCGACCGCCTGACGACCAACTCGCCGGTAACGACCGCGGGCTTCACGCCGCGCGACTGCCCGCCCAAGTACTACCTGAACGGCACCCCGCTCGACGTGGACCACGCGTCGGAGAACGACCCGTCGCCGGACCTGTTCGTCCACATCGACGAGGTGGAGGGGGTGGAGGTGTATTCCGGCAACCCGCCCATCCAGTACGGCGGGCTGGGTGCCTCGTGCGGGGTGATCCTGATCTGGCTGCGCGAGGACGCCGGCCCGGCCAGTCCCGCCCCGCCATCGCCGCAGCCTTGAGGAGCGGGAGATGACGATCACGCGCGCTTCCATCCCCCTGCTCGCGGCCGCACTGATGGCGATCGGCCCGCGCGCGGCGGCGCAGGAGACGGCGCTGGCGGTGAAGGTGACGGCGGCGGAGACGAGGGCGCCGCTGCAGGGCGCGCGGGTGAAGATCGACGGCCGCAACGCCGCGGTCACCGACGCGCAGGGCGCCGCGCGGATCGCGGTGCGCGCCGGCACCCACCGCGTGGAGGTGACGGCGATCGGCCGGCGCGGCTTCTCCGACCGCGTCGAGGTCGCCGCGGGGGAGACGCGCGCCGTCGACGTGGCGCTCGCGCCCGAGGCGGTGCGGCTGGACCCGGTGACGGCGACCGCGGAGGCGACGCCCGCGCGCTCGCCCATGCTGCAGGCGTTCTACGACCGCGTGCGGAGCCACAGCAGCGGTAAGTTCTTCACGCGCGAGTACATCGCGCGGCGCAACCCGCAGCAGTTCAGCGACCTGCTGCTGGACCGCACGGGGATGCGCTGGCAGTACACGCGCGGCGGCCACCGCAGGCTCCGCTTCCGCACCGCGGTGTCGGGCGGCGGTACGCGCGACTGCCCGCCCAGGTATTACATCAACGGCGTACCGTTCGAGGTCGAGACGGTGTCACCCGGGGATCCGTCGCCGGACCTGTGGGTGCACGTCGACGAGATCGAGGGGGTGGAGGTGTATCCCCAGCTCCCGCCGATCCAGTACGCCGGCCTGGGCGCGGGATGCGGGGTGATCCTGATCTGGCTGCGCGAGGACGCCCGCGGCACCGTCCCCGCCGCGCCGAATCCCCCGCCTCCACCGCCGTCGCCGAATCCCTGAAAAGAATGGCTCACGCAGGGTTAGCAGGGTCAGCAGTTGAACTGCAGTTTCACTGCTGACCCTGCTAACTCTGCGTGAGCCATTTCAGTTCACTCAGGACTTAGGACTTAGGACCCAGGACTTCTTCCTTTACTTCAACCTCACCAGCCCCGCCTCGATCTCCTCCCGCTGCCCCGCCAGCCAGGCGGGGACGCGCAGCTCCGTGCCCAGCGTCTCGCGCGGCTCGTCGACCATGAAGCCGGGACCGTCAGTGGCGATCTCCAGCAGCAGCCCGTCCGGCATCCGGAAGTAGATGCTGCGGAAGTAGTCGCGGTCCATCACCGGCGACACCATCACTCCCAGGCTCAGCAGGTGGTCGCGCCACTCCGCGTGCTGCTCGTCGCTCTTCGCGCGGAAGGCCACGTGGTGCGTCTGGCCCACCCCGCCGCGCGCCCACTTCCCGTTCTCGGGGAAGCCGAAGAGCGTGAACGCGCTGTGCGGCGCCACCGTCTGCCCGTCGTAGCTGGCCCAGAACCAGTGCGGAATGCCGGGCGCGTCCTGGTTCACCGTCTTCTTCACCAGCCGCAGGCCCAGCGCGGACTGCAGGAAGTCGTCGGCCTCCTCCACGCCGCGGGTGATGGCGCTGATGTGGTGCATCCCGTCCAGCGCCATGTCGGGCGTGATCTCCGCCACCGGCTCGGGCCAGGTGCGCGCCTGGATGGCCGCCTCGTCGCGGTGCCCGCGCAGGTTGCCCTCGCCGGGGATGATCACCGTCTGCCCCAGCGCGTCCGCCGGCTCGTCGAGCGTGTAGCCGGGCCCCTTCGTCGCGATCTCCAGGATCTGCCCGTCGGGATCGCTGAAGTAGATGCTGTGGAACCAGCGCCGGTCGTACGGCCCGCTCACCGGCACGCCGGCGTCGGTCAGCCGCCGCTTCCACTTCAGCAGCCCGTCCTCCGTTGCCACGCCCATCGCCACGTGGTGCACCCCGCCGATCCCCCAGCGGCCGCGCGGCGCGTGCGGCCACTCGAAGAAGGTCAGCAGCGTCCCCGGGCTGCCGACGGGGTCGCCGAAGTACAGGTGGTACGAGCCGGGATCGTCGAAGTTGACCGTGCGCTTCACCAGCCCCAGCCCCAGCACGTTGCGATAGAAGTCCAGCGTGCGCTGCGCGTTGGCCGACACCATGGTCACGTGGTGCAGCCCGTTCGTGGTCAGCGGTTCCATCGTCCCCTCCTCCTCCTGAAATCCTCAGTGCTGAGATACAACTTCGTGGCTCGTCCGCATCGCCATCGGGTTCGATGCGAGACGGTTACTCCATCTGCGCCGCGCCCGCGGCCCTCTCCCTGGCGCTTCGCGCCTGTCCCTCCCCCGAACAGCGCGGGGGAGGGACCTGGGCTCGCTTCGCTCGCGACTCGGCGGCTACGGCTCTCCCGTGGGTGCCTCGGGCGCCGCGGCGCCGTCGAGGACCGCTCGGAGCAGGCGGATGGCGTCGCGCTTCTCGTCCGCGCCCAGGCCGCGGAGCGCGTCGCGGATCGTCTCGGCGTGGTGCGGGAAGATGCCGGCCAGCAGCGCCTCGCCCTCGGGGGTGAGCGCGGCCAGGCGCGCGCGGCGGTCGCCGGGGCAGTCGCGGCGCTCGACCAGGCCGCGCTTCTCCAGCCGGTCGACGAGATAGGTGATGCCGCCGCTGGAGACGAGGATGCGGCGCTGCACCTCGTTCAGCAGCATGGGTCCCTTGTGATACAGCGCCTCCAGCACGCCGAACTCGGCGGTGGTCAGCCCGTGCCGGGCGACGTCGGCCGCCGCCTGGCTGGCGACCGCGTTGTGCGCCCGCGCCAGCGCGATCCACAGCCGCAGCGCCAGCGCCGTCTCCTCGTCCCGCACCTCGCCGCCCGCGGCGGCCGCGTCGTCTCGCGTATTCATCTCAGTGCTAAGATAACAGGGTCGTCAAGGGGGCCATCTCGAATGGACGAGGCTCGCGCAGCCGCAGGCGGCCCCCTCCCCCCAGCCCCTCCCCCCGCTGCGCAGGGGAGGGGAGAACCAACGCCCGCGCTGAGTTGCAGTTCACCTCTCCTGCTGTCGGGAGAGGTCGAAAATCTGGAAGGGCCGACACGGGGGTTATGTGTCGGCCCTTCCGGATTTTCGGGTGAGGGTCCAGCGACGACTACTCCCCCGCGATCTCCACCTTGTGCCCCGGCCGTCCCGTCCTGAACAGCAGGAGCAGCGGCAGCGCGCCGACGAGGATGGCCCCGCTCAGCAGGTAGATCTTCTCGAAGGCGAGGACGCTGGCCTGTGCCTGCACCGTGCGCATCAGGATGGCGATGGCCTGCTTCTGGGCGGTCATCGCGTCCATCCCGCGCGCTACCATCGCGCTGGCCATGCCGGACAGCCGCTGGCGCGTGGTGGCGTCGTACATCGATACGTGCGGCACCAGCATGGCGTACTTCTCCTGCGTGAAGCGCGTCAGCGCCGACGCCATCACCGCGATGCTGAACGAGCCGCCCAGCTGGCGGAAGAAGTTGTACAGCCCGCTGGCCTGCGCCATGTCGTCCTGGCCGACCTCCGCCATGGTCAGGTTGGTCAGCGGGATGAACATCATCCCCAGCCCGAAGCCGCGCAGGATCAGCGGCCAGAAGAAGTCGTGCGGCCCGCTCTGCGTGGTGAGATGCGACAGGTCCCACATCGCCCAGCCGAACAGCGCGGTGCCGAAGACGACCAGGATCCGGTTGTCCATCTGCGACGACAGCCGCCCCACCAGGGTCATCGCCACCGCCGTGGCCAGCGCGCCGGGGAGGAGCACCACGCCGGTCTGCCACGCGGTCATCCGCAGGTTGCTCTGCAGGAAGATGGGGAGGACGAAGACGGAGCCCATCAGCCCCGCGCCCAGAATGATCCCCATCAGCGTGCCCACCGTGAACTGCCCCTGCTTCAGCAGCCGGAAGTCGATCACCGGATGGTCCGTGGTCAGCTCGCGCCAGACCAGCAGCACGCCGCCGACCAGGGCGACGGCCGCCAGCATCACCACCAGCCGCGAGTCGAACCAGTCGTAGCGCTCGCCGCGCTCCAGCATCCACTGCAGCGCGCCCACGCTCACCGTCAGCAGCGCGATCCCGGGAAGGTCGATGGCCCGCCCGCGCGCCGTGGCCCCCGAGGTGTCGCGCACGTAGGCCATCACCATCAACGCCGCGACGATACCGAGCGGGACGTTGATGAAGAAGATCCACGGCCACGAGTAGTTGTCCGTGAGCCATCCCCCCAGCGTCGGGCCGAGGGTTGGGCCGACCATCACCCCCAATCCCCACAGCGCCAGTCCCTTCCCCACCTCCTCCTTGGGGAACGCCTCGTAGAGGATCGCCTGCGACGTCGAAAGGAGCGCGCCGCCGCCGATCCCCTGCACGATGCGCCAGAAGATCAGCGCGTCGAGCGAGCGCGCGGTGCCGCAGAACAACGACGCCGCGGTGAAGAGCAGGATGGAGCCCGCGAAGTAGCGCCGCCGCCCGAAGAAGTCCGCCAGCCACCCGGTGAGGGGGATGACGATCACCGAGGCGACGATGTAGCCGGTGGAGACGAGCGAGATCTCGTCGATCGTGGCCCCCAGCGAGCCCATCATGTTGGGGATGGCCACGTTGACGATCGACGTGTCGATCACCTGGAGCATCGACGCCACCGACACCGCCGCGGCGATCAGGTAGCGGTGCGCGTAGGGATCGTGCTCCGTCTGTGCCTGGCGTGCACTCACGGCCGCACCGCCGCGAAGAACATCTCCTCGATCTCCGCCAGCACCGCGCTGTCGCTGCGCGACGCGGCGTGCGGGAAGAGCTCCGGCCGGCCCGACCAGAGCGCGTTCTGGGTGAAAAGGGCCACCAGCATCCGCCCCGCCGCGCGCGGGTCGACGGCGCGCAGCTCGCCGGACGCGATCCCGCGCTCCACGATGCGGGCCACGAACTCCACCGTGGTCCCCGCGATCTCGTCGGCGTAGAAGCGGGTGAGCTCGGGGAACTGGTGCAGCTCGCCCATGATCAGCCGGTAGAGCGCGTGGAATCCGGGGCCGCGCAGGCGCGCCCAGTAGCCGCGCATGAACTCGCGCAGCAGCTCGGTGGCCGTCCCCTCGCGGTCGGGCGGGAGGATGCCGACCGTGGCCTCGCGCACGCGGTGGCGCACCAGCTCGCGGAAGAGCTCGTCCTTGCCGGAGAAGTAGTGGTAAAGCGTGCCCTTCCCCACGCCCGCGCGCGCCGCGATCTCGTCGATGCGCGCGCCGGCCAGTCCCTGCTCGGCGAACACCTCCAGCGCGGCCTGCAGGATCTCGCGCGGCCGGTCCTCGGGCCTGCGGCGCCAGCGCGGCTCCGCCTGCATCATCGTCATTTCCCGACCCTCTTCAACCGATTTATCGACTGGTGAGTCAATTACTTGACGCACCCGGCTTAACGTGCAAACTTTCTTGTTTGTCGTCTGTATACAGTCCGTCGAAGCGTCCTTGCGTATTCGACCGGCGGGTAGAATACACCCGTTTCCCCCGAAGGTGCAACCCGTCGCCGGGGGAAGCGGGTCAGACGTTCTCCACCATCACGGTCCATCCCCAGCGCTATCCTAAGGGCATGCAAGCCTTCGCAGTCTCTTCCGCGGTCCGATCCACCCTCCCCCTGCTGGCGCTCGCGCTGCTGGCCTCACCGTCGACGGCGCAGCAGCCCGCCGCACCGCCCGCGCGGGGCGACACGCTGGCGGTGTCGATCGAGGACGCGCTGGGCCGCGCGCTGCAGCAGGGCGACGAGGTGCGCGTGAGCGAGGCCCGGCGCGACGCCGCGGCCGCGCAGGTGGGGCAGGCGCGCGCCACGGGGCTGCCCACGCTGCGCCTGAACGGCGCGTTCACGCACGTGTACGAGAACGCGCGCGCGCAGGCGGTGGGGCAGATCTTCAACCAGCCCAACACCTACAACCTCAACCTGAACCTGGGCGTCCCGCTCTTCCAGGGCGGCCGCGTCTCGGCCGGCCTGCGCAGCGCCAGCCGGCTGCGCGGCGCGGCCACGGCGGACGTGGAGCAGGCCCGGCAGGACGTGACGCTGCAGGTGCTGCGCGCCTACCTCGACGCGCTGCTGGCCGACCGGCTGGTGGAGATCCAGCAGACCAACGTGCGCCTGGCCGGGGAGCGGCTGCGGCAGGTGGAGCAGATGGAGCGCGCCGGCCGCTCCAGCCGCTACGACGTGCTCCGCGCCCGGGTGGAGCGCTCGAACCTGGAGCCGGCCGCCATCCAGGCCGCCGGCGACCGCGAGCTGGCGCTGCTGGAGCTCAAGCGCCTGGCCAACATCCCCGCCGGGCAGCCGCTCAAGCTCGTCTCCCCCGTGGAGGCGGAGGCGGTGTCCGCGCTGGCGCAGCAGGCCGCGGCGGAGACGGTGAACGACTCGGCCTCCATCGCGTCGATCCCCTCCGTGCGCGCGGCGGAGATGCGGGCGCAGGCCTCGCGCGCGGGCGTCACCATCGCGCGGGCGGACTATCTGCCGACGCTGTCGTTCTTCGTGCAGAGCGGCTGGCAGGCGTTCCCCACCAGCTGGAGCATCCCCACGCGCGGCGGCGGGCTGGACACCATCGACTGCCCGGCGGGGTCCGAGGTGGGGCGCGTGTGCACGCGGCAGAACGGCGGCTGGTTCACCGACCGGTCGATGGGGCTGCAGCTCTCCTTCCCTGTGTTCGACGGGCTGCGCGCGCGCTCCAACGTGGCGCTGGCCCGCGCGAACGCCGACGTCGCCCGCGCGCAGGCCGCGCAGGCGCGCGAGGCGGCCACGGTGGAGCTGGCCGAGGCGCGCACCGAGCTGGCCCGCGCCCGCGCGCAGTTCGACGCCACGCGGCAGAACGCCACCGAGGCCGAGGAGGCGTTCCGGCTGGCCACGCTGCGCTTCCAGCGCGGGCTGTCGACGCAGATCGACGTCTCCGACGCGCAGCTGGCGCTGGCCACGGCCAGGACGAACGAGGCGCGCGCCACCTACGAGCTGTACCTGGCCACGGCGGGGCTGGCGCGGGCGCTGGGGCGCCCCGTTCCCCTTCCCACCGGCACGACCCTTCGCTGACCCCGATGATTTCCGGATCCGGACCGACCGTGACTCGATATCTCTTTTCCGCCGTCCTGACCGCCGCGGTGCTGGCGGCCTGCTCGCGCAACACCGGCGCGGACGCGCCCGCCGCCGGCGGACCGGGCGGCCCCGGCGGCGGCGGCCCGAGCGTGACCCTGGCGCCGGCGGACGTCTCCACGCCCCGGCTCGTCTCCCTCGAGGACGCCGTGCCGGTGACGGGAACGCTGGACCCGCTGGAGCGCGCGGAGGTGCGCGCCGGGCTGGAGGGCGACATCGATGGCGTGTACGTGCGCGAGGGGCAGCCCGTGTCCGCGGGGCAGGTGCTGGCGCGCTTCCGCAGCAGCGAGCAGACGGGCGAGAACGCCAGCGCGCAGGCCGACCTGGCCTCGGCGCGCACCGCGCTCTCCACCGCGCAGTGGAACCTGGACCAGACGCGCGACCTCTACCGCCAGGGCGCCGTCCCCGAGCGCGACGTGCGCGTGGGCGAGCAGGAGGTGGCGTCCGCGCGCGCCCGCGTGGCCGCGGCCCAGGCGAGGCTCCGCACCACGGCGCGGGGCGTGGAGGACACGCGCGTCGTCTCCCCCGTGAACGGCGTGGTGGAAAAGCGCACCGTGGCGCCGGGCGAGCACGTGGCCCGCGGCGCCTCGCTCTTCACCGTGGTGCGCGGCGACGTGCTGGAGCTGGCGGCCGCCGTCCCCGAGCGCGCGGCGGCCGGCGTGCAGCCCGGGCAGATGGTGCACTTCACCGCGGGCGGCCGGCGGATCGAGGGGCGCGTCGCCCGCGTCGCTCCTTCCGTCGATCCCGCCTCGCGCTCGGTGACGGTGTACGTGCAGGTGCCCAACCCGGGCGGCACGCTCCGCGCGGGGACCTTCGCCACGGGGCGGATCGTCTCGCGCGTGGTCGACCACGCGCTGGTGGTGCCCGCCGTGGCGCTGCACGAGGGGAAGGAGGGCGCGAAGCCCTTTGTCTACCGCGTGAAGGACGAGAAGATCGACGTGGTGGAGGTGACGCCCGGCCTGACCGACGACGTGCAGGGCGTGGTGCAGGTGGACGGCCTGGCGCCCGGCGACCGCATCGTCGTCGGCAACGTGGGGATGCTGGGGAAGGGGATGCAGGTGCGGATGGCCGGCCCCGGTGGCCGGCGGGGCGGCGCGGAAGGCGGCGCACAAGGTGGCGCCCGCGGCGGGCGGTAGGAGAGATGGAAAGTCCTAAGTCCCAAGTCCTAAGTCCTGAGTGGGTTCGGTGCGCACCCGGCTGTCATCCCGCCACTCAGCACTCAGGACTCAGCACTTAGGACTTAGGACTTAGGACTCAGGACTCAGGACTCAGGACCCTTGGGATCGAAGCTGAAAGACTTCTTCAGGTAGACGGCGATGTTCCTGTCCGACGTATCCATCCGGCGCCCCGTGTTCGCCACCATGATGATGGTGGCGCTGGTGGTGCTCGGCGTGGTCAGCTACCAGCGGCTGGCCATCGACGAGTACCCCGACGTCACCTACCCGGTGGTGATCGCGCAGACCTCGTGGCCCGGCGCCAGCGCCGAGAGCATGGAGCGCGACGTCAGCCGCCCCATCGAGGAGGCGCTGAACACCGTGCAGGGGATCGACGAGCTGACCTCCACCAACCTGGAGGGGATCTCCATCGTCCGCCTGCGCCTGAAGCTCGGCGTCGACGTGGCCGACGCGCAGCAGGACGTGCAGGCCAAGGTGGCCGGCATCCGCCGCCAGCTCCCGCGCGACATCGAGGAGCCGGTCATCCGGCACTTCGACCCCAACGACCGGCCCATCATGTCGGTGGCCATCCAGAGCCCCGACCGGCCGATCCGCGACCTGACCGACCTGGCCGACCAGACCATCTCCACCCGCATCGAAGCCGTGGCCGGCGTCGGTGGCGTGAACGTCGTCGGCGGCGCGTCGCGCCAGATCCGCGTGGAGCTGAAGCCCGACGCCATGCGCGCCTACGGCATCTCGCCCGCGCAGGTGGCGGCGGCGCTGCAGCGCGAGAACCAGGAGGTGCCCGCCGGCCGCGTCACCCGCGCGGCCGACGAGCGGCTGGTGCGGGTGATGGGGCGCATCGAGGATCCGCGCCAGTTCGCCTCCATCCCCGTGGTGGTGCGCGACGGCGTTCCCGTCCTCCTGGGCGAGGTGGCCGACGTGCGCGACGCCACGGCGGACGTGCGCAGCGCGGCGCTGATGAACGACACGCGCGCCGTCTCGCTCGACATCCTCAAGGTGAGCGGGTCGAACACGGTGGAGGTGGCCGACGGCGTGCGCGCGGCGGTGGACGACCTGCGCCGCCAGCTCCCGGCCGACGTGCAGCTGACCATCATCCGCGACGATTCGAAGCGCATCCGCGAGTCGCTGTCGGACGTGCAGCTCACCATCCTGCTGGGCGCCGTCCTCACCATCGCCATCATCTACCTGTTCCTGAACAGCTGGCGCTCCACGGTGATCACCGGCCTCACGCTGCCGGTGTCGATCATCTCGGCGTTCTTCGTGATGTGGATGTTCGACTTCTCCATGAACACGATGACGCTGCTGGCGCTGTCGCTGGCCATCGGGCTGCTGATCGACGACGCCATCGTGGTGCGCGAGAACATCGTGCGCCACATCGAGATGGGGAAGGACCACCACCGCGCCGCGCGCGAGGGCACGAGCGAGATCGGCCTGGCGGTGACCTCGACCTCGCTGGCGGTGATCGCGGTGTTCATCCCCGTGGCGTTCATGGGGGGGATGATCGGGAAGATCTTCATGCAGTTCGGCGTGACCGTCGCCTTCGCCGTGCTGGTGTCCCTCTTCGTCTCCTTCACGCTGGACCCGATGCTCTCCAGCGTGTGGCCGGACCCCGAGGTGGAGCACGGCGCGGCGCACGGCAAGGGCGCCGGGGGACGGCGGAAGGTGGGGCCGATCCGGCGCTTCGCCTTCTGGTTCAACGACCGCTTCGAGGCGCTGGCGGACCGCTATCCGCACTGGCTGAAGTGGGGCCTGCACCACCGCTGGAAGGTGATGGGCGGCGCGGGGGCGTCGATCGTCCTCGCCTGGCTGATCCTGGGGCGGCTGGGCTTCACCTGGATGCCGGACTTCGACGGCGGCGAGTTCAACGTGGGCTTCCGCACCCCGCCCGGCTCGTCGCTGGAGTATACCGTGGGCAAGGGGCAGGACGTGGCGCAGTTCCTCCGCCGCCTGCCGGAGGTGGAGTTCACCTACCTCTCCGTCGGCGGGGGGTTCCGGGGGACGCCGAACAACGGGCAGATCTACGTCCGCCTGAAGCCCCGCGAGGAGCGCGCGCGCAGCCAGCAGGACATCCAGACCGAGCTGCGCGGCAAGCTGCGGCAGCTTCCCGGCGTGCGCGCGTCGGTCAGCGGGTCGCCCAGCATCTTCCAGCAGGGCTCGCGGCAGCCGATCATCGTGAACGTGCAGGGTCCCGAGGAGCGGCAGCTGAAGCTCGCGGCCAACCAGGTGCTCGAGGCCATCCGCTCCGTCCCCGGCGCCGCCGAGCCGCAGAGCAGCGACGAGGGCGACCTGCCGCAGCTGAACGTCACCGTCAACCGCGAGCAGGCGGCCGCGGCGGGGCTGGGGATCGAGTCCGTGTCGTCCGTCGTCCAGCCGCTGTTCAGCGGGCAGCGCGCGGGGACGTGGGAAGACCCGCAGGGCTACGCGCACGACGTGGTGGTGGTCTACCCCGACTCGATGCGCACCTCCGCGGCCAACGTGCGCGACCTGGCCATCCCCGGCGCGGTGAACCCGGCGACGGGGCAGGCGGCGCTGGTGCCGCTCTCGCAGATCGCCGAGGTCACCAGCGGCGTGGGGCCGCAGCAGATCGAGCGGCGCTCGCTGGAGCGGATGGTCTCCGTATCCGCCGGCGTGCTCCCCGGCTACTCGCTGGGCGACGTGGCCGCCGCGGTGAAGGCGAAGATCGAGTCGCTCGGCCTTCCCCCCGGCTACCACGCGGTCTTCACCGGCGACGTGCAGAACCTGAACGAGACCAAGGGCTACGTGGGCGAGGCGCTGCTCCTCGCCATCGTCTTCATCTACCTGATCCTGGCGTCGCTCTTCGGGTCGTTCCTGCAGCCGCTGGCCATCATGCTGGCGCTCCCGCTCTCCTTCATCGGCGTCGGTCTCGGCCTGTGGGCGACGAGGGGGAACCTGAACGTGATGTCGATGATCGGCATCATCATGCTGATGGGGCTGGTGGTGAAGAACGGCATCCTGCTGGTGGACTTCATCAACCAGGACCGCGAGCGGGGGATCCCGCGCGAGCAGGCGATCCTGGCCGCCGCGCGGACCCGCATCCGTCCGATCATCATGACCACCATGGCCATGATCTTCGGGATGATCCCGCTGGCGCTGGCCCTGGGCGAGGGCGCCGAGCAGCGCGCGCCCATGGCGCACGCGGTGATCGGCGGCCTGGTGACGTCGACGGCGCTGACGCTGTTCGTGGTCCCCGTCGTCTACACGCTGTTCGACGACTTCGTGGCGCGCCTGCGCCGCCGCCCGCGCGTGTCCGTCCCCGCGCTGGCCGACGAGGACCGGACGGTGGAGATCGAGGAGCGCGACCTCTCCCCCGTCGCGGCGGACTGATCCGGATTTCTCACGCGGAGACGCGGAGCCGCGGAGGGACAAACGTCCTTCCGCGGCTCCCTTGCATCGAGTTCCTCCGTTACCTCCGTTCCCTCCGTGTGAGCCATTTTCTTTTTCTGTATCAAGTCATTGCGAACATTGGAGATCCCGACGCCGTGGCATCGGGGTTGCGACGGGTTTCGCCCGCTCCGGACCCATCACGGGGAGGGCGGGCCGCTCCGGACCCGGTGGACGGCCCCGAGGCGGGGGATCTCTCAGGGAGGTGGCACGATGCTCAGGACGTGGATCAAGGCGGGGCAGATGGCCGTGCTGGCGCTGGGACTGGCGTCGGCCGGCGGGTGCATGGCGGCGGCGGTGGCGGCCGGCGCCGGCGGCGGCATCTACCTGACGTCGCAGGGCGCGGGAAGCATGGTGAACGCGTCGGCGTCGACCGTGGCGGCGCGCGTGCCCGGCGTGCTGTCGTCGATGGGGATCACCGTCACCAACCACGAGGTGGACGGCGACGAGCACGAGTGGACCGGCACCGGCACCGACAACATGGAAGTGCACGTGCAGGTGAAGGCCGAGAGCAACGGCACCTCGCGCGTGACGGCCAGCGCCCGCAAGAACATGGCGCAGTGGGACAAGGACTACGCCCAGCAGATCGTCACCCGCATCAACGCCGCGATGTAGCCGCGGCGCACCGCACGGACGACGACGCAGCCCCGCCCGTGAGGATGCCCGGGCGGGGCTGCTTGCGTCTGCGTGCGATCTCGAGGGGAGTATGCGAGTGAACTCGCGGCTACAACGGCACGCAGTCCGCCTTCGCGGACTTCTAGTGGACGCAGCGTCCGCGCGCAGTGCTACGAAATCTGGCGGTCCGCCGTCTCCACCGGCAGCGCGCCCGTCGTGAGCGCCTCGACGGGGAGGCAGACGGTGAAGGTGGTGCCGTCGGCGCCGCTCTCGGCGGTGATCTCGCCGCCGTGCTCCTGCACGATGCGCCGGCCGATGGCCAGCCCCAGCCCCGTGCCCTCGTCGCGCGTCTTGGTGGTGAAGAACGGGTCGAAGATGTGCGGCAGCGCGTCGGCCGGGATGGGCGGGCCGTCGTTGGTGAAGCGCACCGTCACGGCCTCGCGCGGGTCGTCCACCTCCACCGCCACGTCCAGGCGGCTCCCCCGCCCGTCGCGCAGCGCGTGCTCGGCGTTGACCACGATGTTGAGGAACACCTGCTGGAGCTGGTGCCGGTCCGCGATCACCCGCGGCAGCGTGTCGGGAATCGACACCGACGTGCGCACCCCCTGCAGCTCCACGTCGCGCTTGCGCAGCCCCAGGGTGGCGCGCACCACCTCGCCCACGTCCACCGGCTCGCGCTCCACCGGGTGCCGCCGCGCGAACCCCAGCAGGTCGGCGGCGATGCGGCGGCAGCGCTCCACCGCGTCCAGGATCTCGCGCAGCTGGCCCGCCGCGCCGTCGTCGTCCGCGCGGCGCAGCAGGATCTGCGCGTGCGCGCTGATCACCGCCAGCGGGTTGTTCAGGTCGTGGGCCACGCCGCTGGTCAGCAGTCCCAGCGTCGACAGCCGGTCGCGGTCGCGGAGGTGCTCCTCCAGCCGCCGCTGCTCCTCCATCACCCGCTTGGTGCGCAGGTGCGCGGCGATGCGCGCGCGCAGCTCGGCGCCGCGGAAGGGCTTGGCCACGTAGTCGCTGGCCCCCGCGTCGAACGCCGCGTACACGCTCTCGGGGTCCGTCTTGGCCGTCACCATCAGGATCGGCAGGCGCAGCGGGTCCCAGCGCTCGCGGGCCAGGTGGCAGATCTCCAGCCCCGACACGCCGGGAAGCATCCAGTCCAGCAGCAGCAGGTCGGGCGGCCCCTCCTCGCCCTCCAGGATGCGCAGCGCCTGCGCGCCGTCCTCGGCGACGGTGACGCGGTAGCCGATCTGCTGCAGGATCTGGCGGAGGATGCGGGCGGCGGCCGGGTCGTCCTCGGCGATCAGGATGTGCTCGCCGCGCGGCTCGTCCAGGCGGACCGAGGGAACGGGGAAGTCGTCGCTCACTGCGCGGGTGCGTTCTGCGTCCGGGGGGACACGTCGCGTGCGGTGCGTCGGTTCGGGATGGGGGGTGGACGAGGCAAGGTAAGCCCGCGCGCCGCCGCCGGGAAGGACCGCTCCCCGCTCGGGGGCTCGGAGGCGGGTTCGTCACCGCGCGGGCGGCGGCGCCGTTACGTCCGGATCACCCCCAGCAGGAGCAGGGCGACGAAGATCGCCAGCACCGCCGCCATCATCGCCAGTGCCCGCACCCTGCGGCGGCCGCGATGGGCGCCGTAGCGCTCCTCGTCCAGCCAGTAGCGCCCCGGCGCGGCCTCGCCCACGCAGCCGGCGGAGACCAGGCGGACCAGGGCGCGCCGGTCCAGCGGCCGGAGATCGAGCAGCGGCCGCGCGGACGCAGGGGTGACGGCGCCTGCCCGCCGCAGCGCGCGGACAACGTTGTGCTCGGCGTGGAGGATGGCGGGAACGGCCATGGCGGGGGCTCTCGGATCAAATGGTTGCGCAGAGCCACCAGCTGATGTTCGTGCAGAAGCAGAACCAGGCGAAAGCGGTGTGAGAACAGTTCAAGTCCCGTCTGCCCCTTTCTGCGCCGCCTTCGCGCCCGCGACCTGCAACCTCAGGAGCTCGTCCTGGTATCTCTGGAATTTGAAGTACCACAACGCAAAGCCGAGCAACGTGAAGCCGCAGCCGCAGAGATTGGCGACTTCCGCCAGGTGGAGAACCCTGCCGAACTCGCGGTACAGTTGTTCGACACGCTCGGACTTGCGACGAACCTCGGCGGCTTGACGGACGAGAGCCTCGAATCGTTCGCGCAACGCTGAATCTGCATTGATACGCCTGGTGATCTCTGGCGGCGCCAGGACCGCATGGCGTGTCCTATCGAGCACGACCCCTCCGCCAATGGCCAGCGAGGCCCGCTGAACCTCGAACGCGAGGTTCGCCTCATCATCGTCCAATTGCCATTGCGCAGTGCGAAAATCGTGAGTTGCGGCAACACCAAAGCCAAACGAGGCCGCAACGATCGCCAGCCCGGCGATCGCCATGAACTTGTAGAGATTGTCAGTCGGAGGCGTGAGGGGAACCGGAGACGTCATGGCACATCGCGCAAACTCTGGGGCAGCAGCGGCGCCGCATCCTCCAGCCGCGCGCGCAGCTCCTCCGCTGTGAACGAGAGGAGATCGATCATCCGCCGCTCGTCGACGGGCCGGCGATCGACGGTGAACAGGCGGAAGGCGCGGGCCGTGTAGTACAGCTCGTCGGAGAGCTGCGGCAGGCCGATCAGCCCCGCGCGCCCCTCGTCCGTGAGCCGGTGGACGGTGCCGTCGCGGCGCATCAGCAGCAGGTCCAGCCCCAGCATCCGCGGCTTCTCGGGATAGTCGACGAACGCGCCGCCGTCCTCCAGCTCCAGCTCGCGGGCCAGGCGCAGCTCCAGATCGTAGCGCAGCCGCGGCTCGGTGTAGAGCCACTCCTCGGCGGGAAGGCCGCGCAGCGCCTCGCCCGGCAGCTCCAGCGCGCGCTTGGGGAGCCGCCGCTCGCGCAGCGCCGGGAGCCACCGCCGCGCGATCCGCCGCGCGTGCGGGCCGGCGCCGGCGCACGCGCGCAGCTCCAGCGTCACCAGCAGCCGCTCGTCGGTCTGGCCCACCAGCTCGTCCTGCGTCAGCAGCCCGCCGTCCACCGCCTCCTGCACCAGCCGCTTGTACACCGCCGTGGCCGCGCGCACCGCGTGGTGCCAGTAGACGTTGCGGAACATCTGGTACTTGGAGAAGAGCATGGACTCCAGCGCCGACAGCCCCTTCTCGTGGATCCCGATCTCCCGCCGCCCGGTCCGCGGGTCGTCGAGCAGCGCCAGCGCGTGCAGCAGCCGGTCCACGTCCACGTCGCCGTAGGGAACGCCACAGAAGCGCGCGTCGCGGCGCAGGTACTCGATCTTGTCCAGGTCCAGGCTCCCCGACACCAGCCCCTGCAGCGGCGACGCAGACGCGCCGCGCACCAGCGCCTCGATCCGCGCCGCCGCCCCCGGGGCCACCTCCTCCAGCGCGGCGGCGGTGCGCGGCGCGGCCAGGAAGCGCGCCGTGTGCGATTCGTGGTCGCCCGGCACCCACTCGCCGTCGAGCTCCTCGAGCGCGTGGCTGAACGGGTAGTGCCCCACGTCGTGCAGCAGCGCGGCGTAGGGAACGAGCGCGCACTCCGTCTGGTCGACGCCCTCCAGCTCGCCCCGCTCGCCCAGGAGGCCGAGCGCGCGGCGGGCGAGGTGGTACACGCCCAGCGCGTGGTCGAAGCGCGTGTGTGTGGCGCCCGGGTACACGAGGTAGGCCAGGCCGAGCTGCCGGATGTGCCGCAGCCGCTGGAACTCGGGCGTGTCGATCAGCGCGACCGCCGTGGGGTCCAGACGGATGGTGTTCCAGAGCGGGTCGCGGACGACCTCGAACTCGTGGGCGGGATGGGCGGCGTGTGGCATTGTGGCCCGGAAGGTGGCGCCGCGCCGCGGGCCGGGCAAGAAGGTGGACAGGGTGCGTGAGAAAGAGGCCACCGTGCGCACGGTTTGCGCCGTTGCGCACTTCCGCCCCGATGCGTTGATCGTCTACTGCGCAAGCAGCGCGCGGGTGGCTCCGGCGGCGGACGGGTCAGCCGCCGGCGTGCGGGACGAGCTCGGCATCGGCTTCGGGAAGAAGGGTTACGCCGTCGGCTGACTTCCAGCGCTCGAACAGCGCCCGCGCCGTCCCGTTGTGCACGGCGGCGTCGACGGCGGCGTGCTGCGCGCGGTCGGCGACCACGCGGCAGAGGGGGAACCGCCCGCGCTGCGGCCGCGCGGGGGGGAGCGGCCCCGCCGCCGCGGCGGCCACCAGCTCGGCCGTCATCTCCACCCACAGCCGGTCCATCCTCAGGCGCAGGTCGTTGCGCGACTCGCCGCCGCGGACGGGAACGAGGCGGCGCTCGAGGATGCCCCCGGTGTCGATCCCCGCGTCGACGCGGAACGTGGTGGCGCCCAGGGGAACGCCGCGCAGCAGCGAGTTGGCAAGCAGGTCGTTCCCCCGGATCCACGGGAGCAGCCCCGGGTGCACGTTCACCACGCCTTCGCGCGGGATCTCCAGCACCTCCGGCGCCAGCAGGCCGCATCCCGCCAGCACCACCACGTCGGGCGCCAGCCGGCGCAGGTCGCGCCTCATCCACGCGCCGTTCAGCCACCCCGTGATCACCACCCTGGTGCCGCCGCCCGCCTCGCGCGCCGTGCGGCGGTGGAGGAGGTGCTGCCTGGCCGCGCGGGGGAGCGCCAGGAGGAGCTCCCGCAGCCGCTGCGGCCACGGGAGCGGCTGCCGGCGCTTCGCCGTGCGCTCGCGCGAGAGCAGCAGCGTCAGCTCCGGGAGCGGCCTGCGCGCGCGCAACTCGTTCATGACTTCGGCGAGGAAGCTCCCGCCGCGCGACAGGACGACGACGCGGCGGGCCTTCCGCGCCTGCGGGTTGGAATGAGGGAGCAACGGATGCGTGGGTACGGTCGTGACGAAGGGCGCGGGCGACCCCGGCGCCGCCCACGGCTCGGGCCGGTCAAATCTACCGCGGCGGATGGAGCCGGGACACCGCGGCGAGCCGCCGGTCGGCCCATCCGCACGGGACGGCGAAGCGCCGGATCGCATCGCGTTCGCTCACGCCGCCGCCCGGTCCCCCGGCGCGTTGAGGGCGCGGACGGGGAGGAGCATGGTGTTCATCCCCTCGAACTGCAGGCGGCGCTGGATCTGCTCGGCGGTGTTGTTGTGCAGCACGCGGAAGAACCATCCCTCGCGCTGGAAGATCAGCTTGCCCAGGAAGAAGATCGCGCGCGGGAACTCGCGGTGGATCTCCCCGCACAGCCGCTCCGCGCCGGCCACCGCCTCGGTCCCCATCTCCATCCGGTAGTCCGCCGCCAGTCCCAGGCCGCGCGCCAGCCGCACGTACTCGCGCAGCGCGGCCTCGGTGCGCCCGCGGACGCGCTCCACCTCCTCCACCCCCTTCATCGCCGCGGAGTCGATGACACCGACGGAGACGAACAGGAAGTTGCGGAACACGCCGGGGAAGAGCCGCTGCACCGTCAGCAGCGCGTGGATTCCCAGCCCGCCGTAGCCGCCCACCAGCAGCACCGCCGTCTGCTGTTTCGGGTCCAGCGGCGGGGGCGGGCCATCGTGCGACGCGGGGATGTCGCGCATCACCTCGTCCAGGCGGCGGAAGGAGGCGCGCACGCGGTCGTAGTGGCGGCGGACGAGCATGCATCCCGCGACCACGGCGCCGGTCACCACCAGCGTCACCCATCCCCCCAGCTCCAGCTTCTCGTAGACCACGCCGGCCAGGATCCCCGCGCACATCGCCAGCGCCACGCCGTGGATCGCCAGGCCGCGTCTCCGTCCCACATCCCGATTCCGCAGCCAGTAGCGCACCATTCCCAGCTGGGAGAGGGAGAAGGTGACGAACACGTTGATGGAGTACATGGTCACCAGCGTGGTGATGTCGCCCCTGGTGTAGACCAGCGTCGCCAGCGCGGCGCCGCCCATCAGCAGCACGCCGTCCTGCGCGGTCAGCCGGTCCGACAGCGCGGCGAAGCGGTGCGGCATCCAGCTGTCGATGGCCATGTTCCCCATCACCCGCGGCCCGTCCAGGAACCCCGCCTGTGCGGCGACGAAGAGCAGCGCCGCCTCCGTCGCCAGCGTCAGCACCACGAAGGCGCCGCCCGCGTCGAATCCACCGATCCTCCATCCCCCCGCGAAGCGCTCCAGCAGCACCGCGTTCAGCGTCTTCCCCGGCACCGGGGCGACGTGGAAGAGCAGGTAGAGGAGCAGGATGCCGCCCGCCGTCACGGCCAGGGAGACGGCCATCAGCGTCATCGTGCGCGTGGCCGTCTTCACCTTGGGCTCGCGCATGATCTGCAGCCCGTTGGAGACCGCCTCGATCCCCGTGTACGTGCCCGCACCCATGGCGTACGCGCGGAAGAAGACGGCGAAGAGGCCGAAGAATCCCAGCGTCGCCAGCCCCTGGCCGAAGCCGCCGGAGACCTCGGCCGCGACGCGCGGGAGCTGGACGGCGTGCGTGGCCAGTCCCCCGGCGATCAGGACGGCGTGGCAGACGAGGAAGGCGATGAAGATCGGCGCCAGCACCGTCACCGACTCCTTCACGCCGCGCAGGTTGAGCACGACGAGCAGGACGATGACGAACGCGGTGGCGGCCAGCTTGTACGCGTGCATCCAGGGCGGCAGCACGCTGAACACCTGGTCCGCGCCGCCGGCGATGGAGACGGAGATGGTGAGCACGTAGTCCACCAGCAGCGCCGCGCCCGACACCACGCCCCAGCGCGGGCCGAGGAGCTCCGTCGCGACCACGTATCCGCCGCCGCCGAACGGGAAGCGGCGGATGATCTGCGAGTAGGCCACGGAGATGACGAGCACCGTCACCGCCGACGCGGCGGCGAGCGCCACGGCCAGGTAGCCGTGCCCGCCCAGCGCGCGGAACGCCTCGTCCGGCCCGTACGCGGACGACGACAGCCCGTCCGCGCCGAGGCCGACCCACGCGAGCAGGGCGACGAGGGAGATGGTGTGGTACGTCCTGGGGTCCATCACGTCGCGCGGCCGTCCGAGGACCGCGCGCCTGATCTTCGTGTTCATCTGCGGATGCGCGTGAGGCCCGCCTCGTCACGGGGACGCGGCGGGCAGCAAAAAAAGCCCGGCGCCGCGGGTGCGGCGACGGGTGCGTGAACGGGAGTTCTGGAGCGTCCCGCGGCGCACGGAAACGCGCGGCGGGACGGCGGAGGCTCGTCCATCACCCTTCCTGTGCAGCCTGCGAGGTTAGCTGTCGGGTTCGGAGCGGGAAGTCTCCGTCCGGCATCCGCCGGATTCACCCCGGAGCGGCCGCGGCCGCTCGATGGGTCCCCCGCCGCGCGGCTCCTGGGACCGCGCGCTCGGCTGTGATGTGTCAGGCGTCCGCTGGTGTCGCGGACGGCATCAACGATATCGCGTCCGCCGCGCGCGTCAAGCGGCGGCCGCCCCTCATCCCCCCGACCCCCTTCTCCCAACTGCAGGTGAAGGGGGAGACCTACGAGGAGATGGGGATCACCAGGTCAGCACGATCTTGCCGAAGGTGGCGTTGGATTCCATCCGCTCGTGCGCCTTGCGGATGTCGGCGAAGGAGTAGACGGAGTCCACCACCGGCTTGATGCGCCCCGACGAGAGCAGCGGTAGCACCGACGACGAGAACTCGCGCGCCAGGGCGATCTTCTCCTCCAGCGGGCGGCTGCGCAGCACCGTGCCGAAAAGGTGCACGCGCCGGCGCAGCAGCAGGCCAAGGTCGATCTCCGCCTTACCGCCGCCCGTCGTGCCGACGACGATCACGCGGCCCTGGAGGGCGAGGACGCGGAGGCTGGCCTCCAGCAGCGGGCCGCCGACCAGGTCGAGCACCGCGTGCACGCCGCTGCCGTAGGTGGCCTGGTTCACCGCCTCGGCCAGGTCCTCGCGCGTGGTGTCGATCCCCACCTCCAGCCCCAGCGCCGCGGCGCGCTTCAGCTTGTCGGCCGTACGCGATGTGCCGATCGTCATCGCGCCGGCGGCCAGGGCCAGCTGCAGCGCGGCGGTGCCCACGCCGCTGCCCACCGCGTGGATCAGCAGCCGCTCGCCCATCTTCAGGTCGAGCTGGCGGAAGAGCGCGTCGTAGCCGGTGAGGAAGGCCTCGGGGACGGCCGCCGCCTCTTCCCACGACAGCTGGTGGGGGATGCGGATGGCCTGCCGCTCGTGCACCACCACGTGCTCGGCGTGCGCGCCTCCGCCCACGATCCCCATCACGCGATTGCCCACGGCCCACAGCCCCGAGCCCTCGCCCACGGCGTCGACCTCGCCGGCGTACTCCAGGCCGGGGATGTCGGCGGGAGCGCCGGGGGGCGCGGGATAGCTGCCTCGGCGCTGCAGCAGGTCGGCGCGGTTGAGCGCCGAGGCGTGCACGCGCACGCGGATCTCCCCCGGGCCGGGCTCCGGCGCCGGCCGCTCTTCGGGCGCGAGCACTTCGGGCCCGCCGGGGCGGGTGATGACGATGGCTTTCATGGGCGTGTCCCGGATTCCGATTCCGAACCGTCTTCAGCCGCGGCGACTTCGCGAGAAGCGCACCACGAGGGGCTCGCGGTCTCGCCTGTCATCTCCACAAACTGCGGTCGGTGATGGTGCGATGAACAGCGGGGGCGCTTCGCGCGGGCCCTCATCCCCCCGACCCCCTTCTCCCAAACTGCGGGAGAAGGGGGAGATCTCAGCGCGGGGGCGGCATCTGCTCGATGTGCGAAGATACGTGCGTCGGCGGTGTGTTGCTGTTGCAGTTTACCTCTCCTGCTGTCGGGAGAGGTCGGAGAATCGGCCGTGACATGCAGTACCGTCACGGCCGATTCTCCGGGTGAGGGTGGATCGCCGCGGCATGCGCGGATGGCCGCCAGCGGGAAAGTCCGGCAAGTTTGTTGCGCGTCCGCACACGGGCGAACGCAATCCGCAGCTCACGTGGACGCACCATGGCCGCACCATCGAAGGCGAAGGCGAAGCCATCTCCCCCCAACGTGCGCGAGGCGGACGCGGGGCCGGAGCTCATCCCCGCGCGCGGCAAGGCGTGCGAGGTGAAGGTCGGCGGCAGGACCGTGCGCCTCACCAATCTCCACAAGCCGTTCTGGCCCGAGCTGGGGATCACCAAGGGCGACCTGCTGCGCTACTACCTGTCCGTCAGCGAGTGGCTCATCCCCCACCTGCGCGGCCGCGCGATGGTGATGAAGCGCTATCCCAACGGCTGGAAGGACCCGTTCTTCTTCATGAAGCGCACGCCGGAGGGCGCGCCGGCCTGGCTGAAGACCTGCTCCATCGAGCACAAGTCCAAGAGCATCATCGACTTTCCCATCGTCAACGACGTGGCGTCGCTGCTGTGGGTGGTGAACCTGGGGTGCATCGACCTGAACCAGTGGTACGCCACCTGTGAGGACTACAACCGCCCCGACTACGTGCACTTCGACCTGGACCCCGTCCCCGGCGCCGACTTCGCGAAGGTGCGGCAGGTGGCGCTGCACGTGCGCGACGCGCTGTCGAAGCTGGGGATGAAGAGCTACCCGAAGACCACGGGCTCCAAGGGGATCCACGTCTACGTGCCGATCGTCCGCGGGCCGCTGCAGAAGCAGGTGTGGGGCTTCGCCAAGCGCTTCGCCCAGGCGATGGAGCAGCTGTATCCGGACATTGTCACCGCCGAGTACCGCGTGGCCAAGCGGCCGGCGGGGCGCGTCCTCGTCGACTACAACCAGAATGCGTGGGGGCGCACGCTGGCCTCCGTCTACTCCGTGCGCGCCAAGCCCGGCGCCACCGTCTCCACCCCCGTGACGTGGGAGGAGATCGAGGACGGGGTGGAGATCGAGGACTTCACGCTGACGAACGTCCCCGCGCGCGTCCGTGAGCGTGGTGACCTGTATCGCCCGCTGCTGCTGAACCGCGGCCGCTTCGACCTGTCGAAGCTGATCTGACGCGGATCGAGGGAGATGAAGAGGGTGCCGCGCACGATGTCATCCTGAGGACGCCGCGCGCGGAAGCTGCGTCGACGCAAGTGCTTGCGGCGTCCGAAGGATCCAGCCGACCCCCGGATGGACCGGCCTTTAAGGGAGATCTCCAGGCGGGGGCGAGTAGATCCTTCGGGAGCGCCAACCCTATGCGTCGACGCAAGCTCGGTGCGGCGCTCCCTCAGGATGACACTGATTCAATTACCCAGGAGTGGAGACTGGATGGAGCTGCCGATCGCGCTGGGCTACGCGCCGATGGAGGCGGACGCGGGCGCCGAGATCCCCACCGGCGACGGATGGATGTACGAGCCGAAGTGGGACGGCTTCCGCTGCCTGGCCTTCCGCGACGGCGACGAGGTCGATCTCCGCTCCAAGTCCGGCAAGCCGCTCGCGCGCTACTTTCCCGACGTGGTCGAGGCCATGCGCTCGCTGCGCGCCCGCCGCTTCGTGCTCGACGGCGAGATCGTCGTTCCCGTGGGCGACTCGCTGTCGTTCGAGGAGCTGCAGCTGCGCCTCCATCCCGCCGCCAGCCGCGTGCAGAAGCTGGCGGCGGCCCACCCGGCCGTGTTCGTCGCGTTCGACCTGCTGCTGGGGCCGCGCGGCGGGCCACTGACCGACCGGCCGCTGGAGGAGCGGCGGCGGAAGCTGGAGGAGCTCGCGGAGCAGTTCTTCGAGCCGGGCGGCCCCGTACGCCTGTCGAAGTCCACAACCGACGTCCGCACCGCGCGGGGGTGGCTCACCGGCAGCATCCGCGGGCTCGACGGGGTGATGGCCAAGCGCGCGGACGAGCCGTACGCCACCGGCGAGCGCACGGCGATGGTGAAGATCAAGAACCTGCGCTCGGCGGACTGCGTGGTCGGCGGCTTCCGCTACGCGCAGAAGAAGCCGATCGTGGGTTCGCTCCTGCTCGGCCTGTACACGGCGGACGGGCTGCTGCACCACGTCGGCTTCTGCAGCGCCATCCCCGTGGAGGAGCGCGCGGAGCTGACGCCGAAGCTGGAGAAGCTGCGGCAGCCGCCCGGCTTCACCGGCAATGCGCCGGGCGGACCCAGCCGCTGGAGCACCGAGCGCAGCACGCAGTGGGAGCCGCTCGCGCCGAAGCTGGTCGCCGAGGTGCAGTACGACCACTTCAGCGGCGGCCGCTTCCGCCACGGCACGCGCTTCCTGCGCTGGCGCCCCGACAAGGACCCGCGCCAGTGCAGCATGGAGCAGGTCATCCGCGAGAGCCGCTCGACGGCGGCTCTGCTGTAATCGGCCGACGCGTCGGCGCGAAAGTCTGACTGTGGCTCGGACGCCGGCCACAGATTCCTCAGGCGCCGCAAGGATTTGTGCGTACGCGGTTTGAGCGCGCGGCGCCTTCGGAATGACAGACTCGGCTTTGGTGCTTTCAGGAATGACAGTCTTGGTCTTGATGCTATCTTGATCGACAAACCAGCCGTTCGTCGCGGTGTACCAGCGTCGAACCGGCTGTTCATCTCAACAGGCAATCCGATGGTCGACTCTCCAGCCGTCGCAGTTCCATCACCGGTGACCGACAGCCCCGTGCGCGACCGGCAGGACGCCGCGGGCGCGGCGTGGGCGGAGGTCGCGGGGCGGCGCGTGGCGCGGCACTACGGCGACTCCGCGGGCGAGTACCGCGCGGTGCGCGAGGCTGCCGGCTTGGCCGAGCGCGGCGACCGCGCGCGCTTCCGGCTGTGGGGGAAGGACCCCGTGAAGATGATCCACGGCCTCGTCACCAACGACCTGCTGAAGGCCGCACCCGGCCAGGGCGTCTACGCCGCGATGCTGACGCCGAAGGGCCGCACCATCGCCGAGCTGCGGATCTTCCGGCGCGATCTCCCGGCTGGCGTCGAGGTGCTGGTGGAGATGCCGGTCGAGGCGCGCGAGGGCGTCCGCGAGCACTTTCGCAGGATGATCCCGCCGATGTTCGCGAAGTGGGCGGACGTGACGGACGATCTCGCCGAACTGGGCGTCTACGGCCCGCACGCACGGGAGATCGTGGCGCAGGTGCTGGGAATCGAACCTCCGTCGGCGGAAGACGCGCACGCGGAGGCGGAGTTCGGCGGCGCGCCCGTCACCGTCGCGGCGACGCGGTACGTGGGGCTGGAGGACGGATACGATCTCTTTGTCGCCGCGGAGGCGGCCGGCGCGCTGTGGGATGCGCTCGCGGCGGCGGGCGCGCGGCCGGTGGGCTTCGGCGCCATCGAGACGCTGCGCATCGAGGCCGGGCGCCCGCGCTTCGGCGCCGACCTGACCGAGGACGTGATCCCCACCGAGGCGTTCGAGGAGTCGGGGCTGATGGAGCGCGCCATCTCCTTCTCCAAGGGGTGCTACACGGGGCAGGAGGTGATCGTCCGCATCGCCCACCGCGGCCACGTGAACAAGCACCTGCGCGGCCTCCTGCTGGGCGACGCGCCCGCCCCATCGCCCGGAACGCGGCTGGTGAGCGTGGACACGGGGAAGGACGTCGGCTGGCTGACCAGCGTCGCGCACTCGCCGATGCTGGGGCAGGCGGTGGCGCTCGGCTACGTGCGCCGCGAGGTGGAGCCCGGCGCCGCCGTCCGCCTCGGCACCGCAGACGGCGCCCCCGCGACGGTGGTCAGGCTGCCGTTCGAGAGGACTGGGTGATGGAAACGCGGAGCGACGTGGCGCTGAAGGAGTGGGCCGCCATCGAGGACGCGCTCGCGTCGGGCCGCGTGTCCGTGCTCATCCGCAAAGGCGGCATCTACGAGAAGCGCGGCGGGTTCGAGGTGGAGCACCGCGGCTTCTGGATCTTCCCGACGGGGTGGCACCAGAACGAGCACGAGCTGGCGCCCACCTTCCGCGGCCACCTGGGCGAGACGCCGCGCTTCGCGCCCGACACCATCCCCCTGCGCGTGTGGTGCGCGGTGGAGGAGGCATGGCGCGTGGAGGACCTCGGCACGCTCCAGCGCCTCGGCGACCTGCAGCCGTTCACCGCCGACACGCTGAAGTCGCGCTTCGAGTACCGCGGCAAGCCGTACCTGCACGTGATCCTGATCCGCGCGCACGTGCTCCCCGAGCCGCGCCCCATCGCCAACACCGCCGCGTACGAGGGCTGCGTCTCGTGGGTCAAGCTCGACGAGCCGGTTTCCGCAGCAGGATCGCATCCCGCCATATCGGATGATGACTTCGCCGCCGTCCGCCGCGTGGTCTTGGCGCGGCTGGGCGCCGCCGCGGCTTCGACCATCCCGCACAGCGAGGGTGGATGACGATAGAGGAACTGCGACGAGCGCTTGAGAAAGCTTGGAATAGCGATCGGTCGCACGTCGAGCGTTTGACCTTCGCGGCAGCCGTGCTCCAGACTGCGCTCCGCCAAGCGGGGATGGAAGCGACGCTGGTTGGCGGTGGCGCGGTCGAGTTCTACATCCCGGACGCTTACACCACGACCGACATCGACCTCGTCGTTGAACGGAAGACACGAGACGCGATTCACGACGTCTTCACGGCGCTCGGACTCACGCGACAAGGCCGCCATTGGATGCGTGGCGATCTTTTCGTCGAGGTGCCCGGAAACCACATGGCAGAGCCGACAGAGACGTTCGACGTGGGACCAATGACTCTGCGGGTCGTGCAGAGGGAGTATGTCCTCGCGGACCGGATTGTCGGCTATCGCCACTGGAAGTACTGGGCGTACGGAGTGGAGGCAATCGAGATGATTCGTGGGTTCGGGGGCCGGATCGACGATGCCGCGCTCCGTGACTATCTGCGGAAGGAAGGCTCCGAGCACGCATATGACCTCCTTCTAGATCTCATGGATTCGGATGAGCCGCTGACGGAGCAAACGCTTGAGGCCAAGTGGCACGCTCACTATCGTTGAGCAACCACGATGGAGCGGATGATGGACATCGACGACATCGACTTTTCCGAGCTTCGCGAGATGTGGGCGCGGCACAGGGCTGCGCTCGTGGATCTCCGTAAGCGCATCAATCCCACGGGGATGACCCGGCCGGCGCGCGACCCGGACGAGCGCGCGTTCCTGGCGGAGCGGGGCGCGCTGGGACCGTTCGTCGAGGTCGATCATCCGAGCTGGCGCGAGTGGCGAGCCGGCCGGAGCACGAAGAAGGGACCCTGAGCGAAGCCCTCTCCGCAGCCGGAGAGGGCTTCCGAGTCTGGAGACGGCGATGACGCTCTCCCCCGCAGCCTACCGCACGCTGGCCGACGCCGTGGTGGTGATCCACTTCGGCTTCGTGCTGTTCGTGGTGCTGGGCGGCGCGGTGGTGCTGCGGTGGCGGCGCGCGGCGTGGGTGCATCTCCCCTGCGCCGTCTGGGGCGCGCTGATCGAGTTCGGCGGGTGGATCTGCCCGCTCACGCCGCTGGAGCACCATCTCCGCGACCTGGGGCACGAGCCGGGATACACGGGCGGCTTCGTGGAGCACTACATCACCCGCGTGATGTACCCCGCCGGCCTCACGCGCGGGATGCAGATCGGCATCGGCATCTTCGTCATCGCCATCAACCTGCTCTTCTACTGGCTGGCGTTCGGCAGGAAGCGCCGCCGCGCCGCGCCGGCATCCGCCTGATCCCGCCGATGGCGCAGCGATCGCAGCCGCCAATGGCTCTCGCGGCCGATCCATCCGCCGCCTAGGTTGCCGCGCTCCATCGTCCACCCGAGCGGCAGATCATCCCCATGCCCCACGCAGTGACCGTCCGCCCCGCCACGCCGGCGGACGGCGACACCTGGCTGACGCTGGTCGACGCGCTGGCCGACTACGAGAAGCTGGCCCGCCCCACGCCCGAGGCGCGCGGACGGCTGCTGAACGACGCGTTCGGCCCCGAGCCGCATCGCATCCAGGTGTACATGGCCGAGGTGGACGGCGGCGCGGTGGCGTACGCCATCACCTGCGAGACGTACTCGTCGTTCCTGGCGCTCCCGACGCTCTATCTCGAGGACCTGTTCGTGCTCCCGGACGCGCGGCGGCACGGCGTCGGCCGCGCGATGTTCCGCTACCTGGCGGGCGAGGCGGTGCGGCGTGGCTGCGGGCGGATGGAGTGGGTGGTGCTGGACTGGAACCAGCTGGCCATCGACTTCTACGACAAGCTGGGCGCGCGGCGGATGTCGGAGTGGTACACGTATCGGCTGACTGACGAGCAGCTGCGGGAGATCGCTTCGGGAGATGCGTGACGGTGGCGCGAACCGGGCGCTGACGCGGGGGTAATCAGCCGGGTCAGGGAGATGGTGATGACGAACCACAGCAGAGATTGACGATGCCCGCGACGACCTTCGACCGCATGCCCGACGACGCCCGGCTCTGGGTGTTCGCCGCCCCGCGCCCGCTGAACGACGACGAGGCGGCGGCGCTGCTCGGGCGCGTGGACGCGTTCCTGGAGCGCTGGGCCGCCCACGGCGCGCCGGTGCTGGGCGCGCGCGACTTCCGCGACGGACGCTTCCTGCTGGTGGCCGCGGACGAGCGCGCCACGGGCGTGTCCGGCTGCAGCATCGACTCGCTGCAGCACGCGCTGGCCGACGCGGAGGGCGCCATCGGCGCGGACCTGCGCCGCGGCGCCTCCCTCGTCTTCTGGCGCGACACCGCGGGCGAGGTGCGGTCCGCCGAGCGCCCCGAGTTCCGGCGCCTGGCCCAGGCCGGCGAGGTGGGCGAGGACACCGTCGTCTTCGACAACACCGTCGGCACGGTGAGCGACGTCCGCGGCGGGCGCTGGGAGACGCGCTTCCGCGATGCCTGGCACGCGCGCGCGTTCCCCGTCGGCGCGCCGGCCTGATCTCCATCGCCCCGACGAAGCCGCGGCCCCGCCAATCAGCATCGGCGGGGCCGCGGTTTTCTTTTGGGCTCACGCAGAGGAGCAGAGGCAGCAGAGGAACTGCGGTTTGTTCTCTGCTGCCTCTGCTCCTCTGCGTGAGATTTCTGTTTCAGGATCTCGCGCGCCGCGCCGCCATCGTCACGACGTACAGGATCGCGGCGGCGGCGAGGACGGCCGCCACCACCAGCCACTCGCGCGCGGTGACGGAGGTCAGGATGTAGGCGATGGCCGCGAGCGCCAGGAACGGCACCACGCCCGCCGCCGGCACGCGGAAGGGGATGCCGCCCGCGCGCACGTCCCGCCGCCGCAGCTCCCATGCGGCCACGCAGCACCCCGCGTACAGCAGCAGCGTCGACAGGTTCGCCAGGATCGCCAGCTTCGCGAAGCCGCTGGTGACGGCCAGCGCCAGCACGATCGCCGCCTGCACGGCGATGGCCACGTGCGGCGTCTGCCAGCGCGCGTGCACGGCCGCCAGCGGGCGCGGCAGGAAGCCGTCGCGCGCCAGGGCGAACAGCGCGCGCGGCACCGCCAGCGTCATCCCCCCCACGTAGCCGAACATGGAGACCGCGGCGCCGACCAGGATCACCGTGCGCCCCCACGGCCCCAGCGCCACGGCGGCCGCGTCCGCCAGCGGCGTCTCCGACGTCGCCAGCGCGTCGCCCAGGAGGCCCTGCGCGACGAAGTGGAGGCCGAGATAGAGCAGCGTCACCGCCACCATCGCCAGCGCGATGGCGCGCGGGATGGTGCGGGCCACGTCGCGCACCTCGCCGCTCGGCACCAGCGCCGTCTCGATCCCCGCGAACGCGAAGATCAGCAGCACCGACGTGCGCGCCACCTGCCCCACGTCCACCGCCGTCGCCGCCGCCGGAGCGCGCCCCGCCTTCGCCGCGAACGCGCCGGCGGCGAGGAGCAGGAGGAGCGGCAGGAGCTTGGCGACGGTGAAGGCCACGTTCATCCCCGTCCCCTGCCGCACGCCGCGCACGTTCACCACCGCCCCGATCGCCAGCGCGGCGGCCAGCACCGCCGCGCGTCCGCCCTTTCCGGCCAGCGCCGGCACCAGCGCGCCGACCGTGTCGGCGAACACCGTCGCCACGGCCGAGAAGGCGAAGGTACCCACCACCCAGAGCAGCACGCCGGTGAGGAAGCCCGCGAACGGCCCGAACGCGACCTCCACGTAGGCGTACGGCCCGCCGGTCAGCGCCACGCGGCTCCCCGCCTCGGCGAAGCAGAGCACGATCAGCCCCATCGCCACCGCGCAGACGAGGTAAGCGACGGGCGCGAGCGAGCCGAGCTGCGCCGCCACGAACGACGGCAGCCGGAAGATCCCTCCACCCACCGTGATGTTGACGATGCTGGCGGCCAGCCCCAGCACGCCCACCGCGCGCAGGAGGCGGTTCTCGGCCACGGGTGTCTCAATCGAGGTCATCGGAGCCGCCGGATCGGGCAGGAAAGAAGATCAAGGAGATCGCACAGGATCGGCCCGCTGCGTCATCTCCGCAAGAAGGGCGCGAAAGGCGAGCGCCCCGGACGGGATCATCCCGCCCGGGGCACATCTTCATCTCCCTACCTCTCAGCCGGCCGCGCGCACCGCCGCGTCGTCTACGCCGACATCGGTAGTCCGCGCAGGCGGACTTCGCGTGGTTGTTGCCGCGGATTCATCGGCCCCGGCTCCCACCCGGGACGCCCCTCACTCCGCGCTCGGCGGGCGCACCTTGCGGACGCGGTAGCGCGGCTTGATGCGCATGTTCAGGTAGCGGCCCAGCGAATCGGCCTGGCGCAGCCGCCGCGCCTCGGTCTCGGGCACGTCCAGGTAGTCGTACACGCCGCCGTTGCGGAACTCCACCTCCAGCGTGTGGCTCTCGCCGTCGTAGCCCACGCTCCGCACGCTGCTCGAATCCACCCGCTGCCGTTCCATCATCTCCCTCCCGCGCGCCGTGTCGCCTTGCATTTCGTCCCGTCTACGGCGTACACTAATCGTGCCACCAAGTAAACATGGTTAATGGCGATGGGGAAGGGGATGGAGCGGCGCGGGCTTGCGCGGGGAGCGGGCGAGGCGGAATCGTTCGGGATCGATCCCACAGGCCTCGAAGACGCGCGATTCCAGACGCTCCGATGACCCGCATCACCTTCCCCCGGCTTCCTGCGGCCGCGCTGGCGCTGGCGCTCCTGGCCGGCTGCCGCGACACCCCCGCCGCCGAGCGCGCCGGCCCGCAGCCCGCCGACCAGGCCGCCGGGCGCGGGCTCCCGCCGGCCGACCCCGCGTTCCGGCGCCAGGCGCTGGCGCAGCTCGACTCGTCGCGGCGGACGGCCATCGTGGCCGCGGCGGAGCGGGTGGCGCCGGCGGTGGTCAGCGTGAACGTGGTGGCCACCGAGCGCGTGGTGCCGCGCTCCATGTTCGAGGAGATGCTGATCCCGCCCGGGGCCTCGCGGCAGGTGGCGGGGCTCGGCTCGGGGTTCGTCCTCCGCGCCGACGGGCTGGTAGTGACCAACGAGCACGTGGTCCACAACGCCAGCGCGGTGGTGGTGACGTTGGCCGACGGGCGCGAGTTCGACGCGGAGGTGGCGGGGACGGACGAGGTGAACGACCTGGCGGTGCTGAAGCTCAGGCTGCCGCGGGGGACGCAGCTCCCCGTGGCGCCGCTGGGCGACTCCGACGGGCTGATGATCGGCGAGTGGGCGGTGGCCATCGGCAACCCGTTCGGCTTCCTCCTCTCCAACAGCGAGCCGAGCGTGACCGCCGGGGTGATCAGCGCCGTCGGCCGCAACATGATCCCGCAGGGCGACGGCACGCGCGGCTACTACCTGGACATGATCCAGACCGACGCCTCCATCAACCCCGGCAACTCCGGCGGCCCGCTGGTGAACGCGCTGGGCGAGGTCATCGGGGTGAACTCGTCGATCCTGTCCAGCTCGGGCGGCAGCGAGGGGCTGGGGTTCGCCATCCCCATCAACCGCGCGCGGCGGATCGCGCTGGAGCTGGCCACGACCGGGCGCATCCGCCGCGCCTGGGTGGGCGTGGAAGTGGAAGCCGCGCCGGCACCGGAGGGGACGCGGCGCACGGGCGTGGTGCGGATCTCTCGCGTGGTCCCCGGCTCGCCCGCGGACCGCGCCGGGCTGCGCGACGGGATGGCGGTGCGCACCGTGGGCCGCAAGCGCGTGCACACGCCGCTGGACTGGGACGCCGCGCTGCTGAACGCCGCCTACGGCCAGCCGCTCGACATCCGCGTGGCCGACGCGTCCGGCGAGCGCGCGGTCCGCGTGGTGCCGGGCGACATCCCGTCGATGGCGGCCGAGCGCATCCAGGCGCTGCGCGACTTCCAGCTCGTCACCCTCACCCCCGCCATCCGCGCCGAGCGGGGGCTGGCCGGCGAGCGCGGCGCGCTGATCGTGGGCCTGAGCGACCAGGCGCGGAACCTGGGCCTGCGCGAGGGCGACCTGATCCTGCAGATCAACCGCACGCGCGTCGGCAACGCCGAAGAGGCCGCGCAGGCGCTGCAGGCCGCCGCCGGCGGGTGGGTGGTGATGTACGTCGAGCGCATGGGCCGCATCGGGGCCGTGCAGTTCAGCATCGGCTGATGGACCCGTATCGCTGGACGGGAGATGCGGAGTCGGTGCTCGCGGCCACCCCCCGCGCGCTGGCGGCGATGCGCGCCGCGCTGGCCATCCATCGCGACGCGCGGCTGAAGGATGCCGGGCTCAGCAGGGAGATCACGGACGGCTTCGCGGAGATGGTGATGAACGGCGAGCCGGCGTATCGCGACACGGCGGCGCTGCTGGGGGATGGGGATGCGATCGCCTCCCCTGACTTCGCCGAGAGGCTGTTCGACGCGATGCGGTGGCTGATCGACGCCAGCCTCCATCCCCTGATCCTGGATTTGCTGGCGCAGCGGCGGATCGCGCGCGGCAAGCGGCCGGAGCTGGAGCGGATGCGGACGATGCACTTCAGCTACGCGGTCGAGGAGCTGACCGTCACCGCGCCCGCCCTCCGCGCGCTGATGGAGCCGCCGCCGTGGGGCTGGCGCCTGAGCGACTGGCGCGTCGCCCAAGTGGATCCCGATGGGTCGGGAGCGGGCGATCCCGTCGACGTGCTGATCTGGACCCTGCGCGAGAAGGCGACGCTGCCGATCTCCCGCGCCGAGCTGCTGGAGATCCTTCGCGCCGTGCTCGACATCACCACCGGCCTTGCCGTCGCGCGCACGATCGAGGAATCGCGGCACACACCGGCGTCATCCTGAGGCCGGCCACACCGTCCTCGCGTGGTGGATGATGGCGGCAGGCCGAAGGATCTATCGCCGCGGCAGCACGACAGCCCGCATGACGCACCATATCGGCCGGCAATCCGGTCCGCGCCGTTGACAAAAACTTGGAGACGAAGGGAGATCAGATGGCGAAGACGTCGATGATGCTGGAGCTGGGCACGCCCGCGCCGCCGTTCGCGCTGCCGGACACCGACGGGCGGACGGTGTCGCTGGACGACGCGCGCGGGGCGCCGGCGCTGCTGGTGATGTTCATCTGCAACCACTGCCCGTACGTGAAGCACGTGCGCCGCGAGCTGGCGGCGCTGGCGCGCGACTACGCGCCGCGCGGCGTGGCCCTCGTCGGCATCATGTCCAACGACGTGGCGCAGCATCCCGACGACGGCCCGGCGCAGATGCGGCGCGAGAAGGAGGCGGCGGGGTGGGACTTCCCCTACCTCTACGACGAGTCGCAGGCGGTGGCGAAGGCGTACATGGCCGCCTGCACGCCGGACTTCTTCCTCTTCGGCCCCGATCTCCGGCTGGTCTACCGCGGGCGGCTGGACGACAGCCGGCCGAACAGCGGCATCCCCGTCACCGGCCGCGAGCTGCGCGCGGCGCTCGACGCGGTGCTCGACGGCCGCCCCGTCTCCGACGAGCAGATGGCGAGCATCGGCTGCGGGATCAAGTGGAAGCCGGGGAACGAGCCGGGGTGGTTCCTCTGATGGATTCGCCCAGCGTGCTGCCGGACCTGGAGCCGCTGCGCGCGTGGGACGGCGCGGCCGAGGCCTACGCCGCCGCCGTCCGCGCCGGCGCGGACCCGGTCCGCCGCGTCACCGAGCGCGCCATCGTCGACCTCGTGCGCCAGGTGCCCACGGGCCCCGTGCTCGACGCCGGCTGCGGCGAGGGATGGCTGGCGCGCGAGTTGGCGTCGCACGGGCACGAGGTGGTGGCGCTCGACGGCTCGGCGCGGATGATCGAGCTGGCCGAGGCCGCCGGCGGCGACATCGAGTACGGCGAGATCCCCTTCTCCGTGGCCGCGCAGGAGCCGCGGCGGCTGCTGGGCGCGTTCGGCACCATCGTCTTCAACTTCTCCCTCCTCGACCAGCGCATCACGCCCATCCTGAGCGCGGCGGGCGCGGTGCTCTTCCCCTACGGCCGCATCCTGATCCAGGCCGCGCACCCCGCCGCCATGCTCGGCGACGTTCCCGAGTACCGCGACGGGTGGCGGCATATCGAGGAGGTTGCGCCCGGGGTCACGCTGATGCGCGCGGTGCCGTGGTACTTCCGCACCTTCACCACCTGGGTGCTGGAGCTGCGCCGCGCCGGCCTCCTCCTGGTAGAAACCTACGAGCCGCTCGACCCCGCCACCGGCCGTCCCGTCTCCCTCATGCTCCACGTCACCATCCCCGAGCGCCGCCCGAAGCCAAGCGCGGGTTGAGCCCGGCATCTCGCGACGAAAGCCGAGAGACGTCATCCTGAGGCCGGCCAGACCGACCTTGCGGCCTGCCCTAAAGCATGCAGGCCGAAGGATCTATAGCCGCGGCAGGCACACAGCCTGGGAGCCGCACGGAATGGCTTTATCTCTTCCTGAGCCTGAGAGACGCCGATGTCATCCGACGACCGGTTCTACGTCTACGTGATGTCGAACGTCAGCCGCACGCTGTACATCGGCGTGACGAACGACCTCGTCCGCCGCGTGTGGCAGCACAAGCAGAAGGAGATTCCCGGCTTCACGGCCAGGTACAACGTGACGAAGCTCGTCTACTTCGAGGAAGCCGCGCACCCTCAGGTTGCGATCGCGCGCGAAAAGGAGCTGAAGGGATGGCGCCGCTCGCGGAAGATCGAGCTCATCTCGGAAGCGAATCCCACGTGGCGTGATCTTTCGGACGACGAGGGCTTCTTCAATCCGATTCGGTGAACACGTACGTCTGATATCAGGTCCGGGTGAAGTATTGGGCGTCCAACCGCATTTCGTGCTGACGCGATTATAGATCGGTAGTGACTCCCTTTGACATGGACGAATCGAACAGATAGCTTCTCGCGCCTGGGTTTCGCTGGCTTCCCCAAGCCTGGAGAGGGAGATGGCGCGCCAACGCACGAAGCAGAGTGAGCCGTGCCCGCACTGTG
>DASUYB010000091.1 GCA_036377595.1 Longimicrobium sp.
CAAGTTACACCTGTGTAAGCACTTGCCTCGATTCAGACCCCGCCGGACGCGTTGTACACGCGTCCGACGGGGTCTTGTTGTATCTTGTTGCTGTTCAACCTCTTATGGCCAACGTGTAAAACGGTGCTGTCGAACGCCTGCGCAGAGTTAGCAGGGTTAGCAGAAGAACAGCTGTAGTTCTCTGCTAACCCTGCTAACTCTGCGTGAGACTTGCAGTTGGGGATGCCGGCTACTGCTCGTCAGCCTCCTCTTCTTCCTCTTCGCTCGGTCGTGGTTGTTCCGGCGACGGGCGCTGCGGCTCGGGGCGGACCTCGGGGAGGCCCCGGGCGCGGAGGAGCGCGTTCAGCCGCGGCAGGTCGTTCGCCACGACGGAATTCAGCATCGCCAGCTGCACGTCGATGCGCCGCGACAGGTCGTCGAACACCGTGTACGACTGGCGCGTGGGGGCGGACTCGGCGCTCTCGATCACCCCCATCAGCGCCGCCATCTTGTTGTTCAGGCGGATGGGGAAGTTCAGCGGGTCCTGGCTGCTGCGGAGCCGCGGGTTGTACAGCGAGTCCTCGATCGTCGCGATGCGGCGCAGCAGCGAGTCCGCCGCGGCGCGCACCGCCGGGTCCTGCGTGTGCGTCAGCCGCTCGTTCACCTGGTCGCGGATGCCGCGCACCAGCAGCACGCCGCGGTTGGCGTCGGTGGTCCGCTGCCGCACCCGCATCGCCAGCGCGAACTGCGCCTCGAGGTCGGCCTGCGTGGCGCGGAAGCGCGGGTCCGTCACCACGCGGAACTCCTCCGTCCCCGCCGGCCGCCCGTCCACCGTCATCCGCACGCGGTAGGTGCCGGGGACGACGCGCGGGCCCACGATCCGCGCGGCCCAGAACACGATCCCGGGGAAGTCCTCCGCGCCCGGGTGCCGCAGGTCCCAGGTGAAGCGGTTCAGCCCCGCCTTCACCGCCAGCTTCGGCTCGCGCGGGCGCGCGGGCTGGTCCTCATCCTCGTCGTCCTCGCCCCCGCCGCCGCCAGGGGGACGCGCCGCCGCGGCGCTGTCGGCCGGGGTGCCGCTGAAGGAGCGGATCACCCTTCCCTGCGCGTCGAGGAAGTCCAGCGTCACCCGTTCGGCGCGGCGCGGAAGGGCGTAGTAGACGGTGAGGCCGCGCCCCGTGCGCACCGCGTCGGCCGGGCGGAAGAGCTTCGCCTGGGCCGGCCGCTCGGGCGCCGCCGACTGGCGCAGCGGCGAGATGTCGTCCATCACGTAGAACGACCGCCCGTGCGTGGCCAGCACAATGTCGTTGTCGCGAACGACGAGGTCCGCCACCTGCACGTCGGGCAGCCCCTGCCGCAGCGAGCGCCAGTGCGCGCCGTCGTCCCACGACGCCCACACGCCGTGCTCCGTGCCCGCGAACAGCAGCCCCGGCCGCCGTGGGTCCTCGCGCACCGCGCGCAGGTAGTCGCCGTTCGGGATCCCCGTGGTGATGCGCGTCCAGGTGCGCCCGAAGTCCTCCGTGCGGTACGCGTACGGGGCGAAGTCGTCCATCTGGTAGCGGTTGGCGGCGACGTACGCCTTCCCGGCCGCGTGGGGGCTGGCCTCCACCAGCGAGATGCGCGCGAAGCCGCCCATCCCCGGTGGCGTGACGTCGGCCCAGGTGCGCCCGCCGTCGCGAGTGACGAACACCTTCCCGTCGTCGCTCCCCGTCCAGATCACCATCGAGTCGCGGGGGCTGGGGGCGATGGAGAAGATGGTGGCGTATGTCTCCACCCCCGTCTGGTCGCGGGTGATGGGGCCGCCGCTGGGCCCCAGCGTCTCCGCCGCGTGCCGGGTGAGGTCGGGGGAGATGCGCGTCCAGCTCTGCCCCTCGTCCGCCGATCTCCAGAGGTGCTGGCTGCCGGCGTACACGACGTGGGGATTGTGCGGGGCCAGGACGATGGGGAAGGTCCACTGGAAGCGCTCGCGGATCTCCCCGCTGGGGTAGCCCATCGGGTTCTCGGGCCAGATGGTGATCACGCGCCGCTCCCCCGTCCTGCGGTCGAAGCGCGTCAGCAGCCCGCCGTAGCTCCCCGCGTAGAACACGTCCGGCTGGTCCGGCCGCGCGGCGATGTAGCCGCTCTCGCCGCCGCCCACCGTGTACCATTCGCGCCCGGTGCCGTTGCTGGGGACGCAGGCGGTGGAGTTGTCCTGCTGCGCGCCGCAGACGTGGTAGGGGAAGTGCGCCGTGGTGGTGACGTGGTACATCTGCGCGGTGGGATAGTCCTGCTCCGTCCAGCTTTCGCCGCCGTTCCAGCTGACGTTGGCGCCGCCGTCGTTCCCCTCGATCATCCGCTTCGAATCGTCCGGCGCGATCCACAGGTCGTGGTTGTCGCCGTGGGGAACGCGCACGGGCTTGAACGTCTTCCCCCCGTCCGTCGACCTCTGGAAGGAGACGTTCAGCACGTAGACGGTGGCCGTGTCGCGCGGGTCGGCGTAGATGCGGGTGTAGTAGAAGGCGCGCTGGCGGAGCTTGCGCTCGTCGTTGGTCCGCGTCCACGTCTGCCCGCCGTCGTCGCTGCGGAAGACGCCGCCGTCCTCGGCCTCCACGATGGCCCACACCCGCTCCGGCCGCGCGCCGCTCACCGTCACCCCGATCTTCCCGATCGTCCCCGCGGGGAGGCCGGCGTGGCGCGTGATCTCCGTCCACGTCTGCCCGCCGTCCGTCGAGCGGAAGAGCCCGCTTCCCGCGCCGCCGCTGGAGAGAGACCAGGGCGTGCGGCTCACCTCCCAGAGCGCGGCGAACATGGTGTCCGGCCGGCCGGGGGTGAGCACGAGGTCCACGGCGCCCGCGCGGTCGCTGCGGAAGAGCGTCTTCCTCCACGTCCGTCCGCCGTCCGTCGTCCGGAACACGCCGCGGTCGGGGTTGGGCGCGTAGGGGTGGCCCAGCGCGGCCACCCACGCGCGGTCGCAGTCGGCGGGATGGACGCGGATGCGGGCGATGGCCTGCGTCTCGGCCAGCCCCACGTGCGTCCACGTCTTTCCGCCGTCGGTCGTCTTCCACACCCCGTCGCCCTGCATGATGTTGCCGCGCAGCTCCGTCTCCCCCATCCCCACGTACACCACGTCGGGGTTGGCCTCGCAGACGGCCACGGCGCCCACCGACGAGCTGGTGAGCGCGCGGTCGGTCATCGGCTTCCAGGTGGTGCCGCCGTCGGTGGTCTTCCACAAGCCGCCGCCGGTGGCGCCGAACCAGTACTCCAGCGGCCGCGCGCGGCTCCCCGCCACCGCCTGCGAGCGCCCGCCGCGGTTGGGGCCGATGTTGCGCCAGCGCAACGCCGCGAAGGTGGTGGAGTCGCCCGGCGGGCGCGTGCTGTCGGGCAGCTGCGGCACCTCGCCCGGCCGCGGCGCCACGCCCAGCGAGTCGCGCTGCGCGGACAGGGGGGATGCGGCCGCCAGGATCGCCAGGAACGGCAGGGAGATGCGCCAGGGGAGGGTGCGCACGTGTCCAACCTCCGGGAGGTGCGAGGACGGGGTGTATTCTGTATGCAGATGAGGATGAGCGCCGTCCCCCGCGGGCGCAAGCGGGCGGGGGCGTCTTCGAACGCGTGCACGAAGACACGGCGGTTCCGGGAACGCGCGTGTCCTCCGTCCCCTTCCCTCCGTGTCCTCCGTGCTCGCGTGTGAACCGTCCGTCGTCGGCGCGGGTCCGGTCGGGTCGGACCGTTATCACTGTCAGCCGGCCGCGACGAATGTGCCACAACCTTGTTGCCAAGGACGACCTGGACCGCTAGGTTGAAGGTGGGAGCCGGCCTTTCCCGGCCCGGTTCGGCGACGTTGCAAGGCGCCCCCGCACCCTGCCTGCCGTCGCCCTCCACCCGTACGGGTCCCCACGGGACCTCGAGGAGGAGCCATGCACCGAAGATCCCTGCTTTCCGTTCTCACCGCCGCCGCCCTGATGGCCGCGGCCCCCGTCGCCGCGCAGGAGCGGCCCGAGCCCGTGGCGACTGTGCGCCTGGTGGGCGCGCGGGTCGCGTACCAGGCCGGCGGCGCCGCCTCGGCCGACGGCCGGGCGGCACAGGCGCAGCTCGAGCGGCGCGGCGCCGAGGCCCGCGCGATCCTGGCCGAGGGAATCCGCACCGCCCCCACCGCCGACGCGCGGCTGCAGCTGATGAGCGCGATGTCGGTGAGCTGGCTGTACGACGGCGACGGGCCCAACGCCGTTCTGGCGATGCGCGCGCTGATGGACGAGGCCGCGCGCGCGGGGCGCCCGGAGCTGGCGTCGGCGATGCACCTGCGCATGGCGCTGGCAGACGCGGCGCTGGGGCGCGGGCGCTCCGTGTCGGCGTACCTGGCCGAGTCGCCGGAGCTGGGCACGCCGTTCGGCAAGGCGTCGGCGGCCATGGCCTACGCGCTGGCGGGGCAGGCGGACTCGGCGATGTTCTACGCCGCCCGGTTCGAGCGGGCCGCGCGAGAGAGCGGGAGCGAGGCGCTGCTGGCCCGGGCGCACCTGGTGAACGGCTACGCGCTGCTGGCCGGGCGCCGCTGCGGCGAGGCGCTGGTCGAGCTCAGCGGTGGCGACCAGGAGTCCGCGCCGGTGCTGAGCGGGCTGGCGGAGTGCTACGCGATGATGGGCGACCGCGTGCAGGCGCGGCAGCTCCGCGACCGGGTGATGGCGCGCCCCGGCCTGGACCTGTACGACGACTGGGAGGCGCTCACCCGCTATCGCCTGCGTCGCATCCGCTGAGCGGGACCGGCCGCCGGATCCCCGAACCGCGGCCCGCCGGAGACGGCGGGCCGCGGTTTTTTGCGGCCGCCGATCCGTGGCGCCCGGCAATCACCCGCACGGGCTCTCCGCCCCCGCCGCGCCGCCAGTCCTCTGCATGCCGATGAGGAGGGGAGCCGGTGCGTGGGCGCAAGCGGGCGATCCCGCCACTGGTGCGACCCGCCCGCGCGGACCCATCTTCCCCCTATCGTTTTCCGCGGATGGTGATTCGGTCCGCCCACCCGGTCACTCGCTGCATGACCAGACCCGTCTCCCTCGCCGCGCTGCTCTGCGCGTGCGCCGCCCCCGCGCTCCGCGCGCAGGATCTCCCTCCCGACACCATCCTCTCCGACACCGTGGCGCTGCCGGCGGTGACGGCGGTGGCCACGCGCGTGCCCACCCGCCTGCTCGACGTGCCGGCGGCCGTCAGCGTGGTGCCGAAGCGCGCGTTCGAGGACGCGTCGGGGCTGCGCGTGGACCAGGCGCTGCGCGGCGTGCCCGGCGTGCTGGCGCAGTCGCGCAGCGGGGGGATGGACGTGCGCATCACCATCCGCGGCTTCGGCGCGCGCGGCGCGGGCGACCGCTCCAACGCGGGGACCACGCGCGGGATCCGCGTGCTGCAGGACGGCTTTCCGGAGACGGAGCCGGACGGCCGCACGGCCCTGGACCTGGTCGACCTGGCGACCGTGGAGGAGGTGGAGGTGGCGCGCTCCAACGTCTCGGCGGTGTGGGGGAACGCGGCCGGCGGCGTGGTCGCCTTCTCCACCGTCCCCGCCTTCGCCCGTCCCTTCGCGAGCGCCGAGCAGCAGTCGGGGAGCTTCGGACTGTCGCGCTGGATCGCGCGCGTGGGGACGACGCTGGGCGGCGGGCGCGCGTACGTCGCGGCGGCGCATACGACGCTGGACGGGTGGCGCCAGAACTCGGCCGGCGAGCGGACGCTGGTGAACGCGGGCGTGGTGGCGCCGGTGGGCGGCCGCACCCTCCTGCGCCTGCACGCGGTCGGCGCGGAGAACCGCTTCGGCATCCCCGGCCCGCTCACGCGGGCGGCGCTCGACAGCGCGCCCGAGCTCGCCAACGCCACCTATCTCACCCACCGCGAGCGGCGCCACAACCGCTTGGGCCGCCTGGGCGCGGCGGTGGAGCACCGCGCGGGCGACGGCGTGTGGATCGACGGCGCGCTGTTCGTGCAGCCCAAGGCGCTGCAGCGCTCCGAGCGGGGGACGTTCCGTGACTTCACCCGCCAGCACCTGGGCGGGAGCGCCGGGGTGCGCTGGGAGCGGGCGTGGACCCCGGCGGTGCGCGGCACCTTCTCCGCCGGCGTCGACTACGCGGTGCAGGACGGCGCCATCCTCTTCTACTCGCTGACAGCGGACGGCGAGCGCGGCACCGAGCTGCGCGACAACAAGCGCGAGGGTGCCACCAACGCCGGCGTGTTCGCGCAGGAGGTGCTGTCGCTGGGCGGCCGCGTGGACCTGCTGCTGGGCGCGCGCTGGGACGACATCACCTACGACTACGCCAGCCGCATCAACCCGCGCCTGGACGACCGCAAGGCGTTCCGCCGCCTCTCGCCGCGGCTGGGGGTGCTCTGGCATGCGGACGCGGAGACCAGCGTCTACGCCAACCTGGGCGGCGGGGTGGAGGCGCCGGCGGGGAACGAGACCGACCCCGCGTCGACCTTCGGCCAGGACACGGTGACCGCGCTGAACCCGCTGCTCGAGCCGATCCGCTCCACCACTTGGGAGGCGGGCGCGCGCCACCTGAGCGCCGCCGGCGACGGGTTCGTGCGCGCGCTGGGGTGGGACGCGGCGGTGTACTGGACCGAGGTGCGCAACGAGATCGTGCCCTACCGGGGTGGGCGCTTCTACTTCACCGCCGGGCGGGTGCGCCGCCGCGGCGCCGAGCTGGGCGTGCAACTCCGCACCGCGCCGGGCGTGGCGCTCGAGGCGGCGGTGAGCGGGCAGGACCACCGCTACACCGAGTACGTGGTGGACTCGGTGCACTATGGCCGCCCCGGCGCTTCTGCTGACTACGCGGGGAACCGCGTGGTGGGGGTGCCGGCGGTGTTCGGCTCGGCGGCCC
Organism: Longimicrobium sp.; assembly: GCA_036377595.1. NCBI lineage: Bacteria > Pseudomonadati > Gemmatimonadota > Longimicrobiia > Longimicrobiales > Longimicrobiaceae > Longimicrobium > Longimicrobium sp. The sequence continues at coordinate 6,801 of DASUYB010000091.1, forward strand.
TGCGCTGGACGCCCGCCTTCCGCGACGAGGTGGAGCTGGAGCTGGCCGTGCAGCAGGCGGGCGCGTACTGGGCCGACGACGCCAACCGCGTGCGGGTGCCCGGCTACGCGCTGTGGACGGCGGGCGTGGCGCTGCGCCGGCCCGTGCGCCTGGCCGGCGGGATGAGCGCGCGGGGCGCGGTGCGGGTGGAGAACCTGGCGGACCGGAGGTACGTGGCCAGCGCCTTCCTGAACCCCGACGTGGTGTCCGGCGAGCCCGTGGCCTTCGAGCCCGGCTTGCCGCGGCAGGTGGTGGTGAGCGTGCAGTTGGGGTGGGAGCGGTAAGTCAGACCGGCGATTTTCACTCTCACACTGGGAGTTGTTTTGCAGGATTCTTTAACGCGGGTCGTAGCCGCCGTAATTACTCGCGGAGATTCAATGCTTGTCTGTCAGCGTCCGCACGAGAAGCGGCATGGCGGGCTATGGGAATTTCCAGGAGGTAAGTGTGAGAACGGGGAATCCGATGCCGCGGCTGTATTTCGAGAGCTCAAAGAAGAATTGGGTGTTGATGTAATTCAGGTTGGGGAGGAGCAGTTCAGTGTACGCGATCCTAACTCCAGATTTCTAATCGTATTTCTCCCAACTCAGATTGTCGGTGAGCCTACGTGTCACGAACACATCGCCCTACGATGGGCAGGGATGGAAGAGCTTGCGACCCTCCCTCTTGCGCCCAGCGATCGGCAGTATGTGGAGTTTTCCCGCGCAAAACCTCACCAGCAGCGATCCTAACGCGGTACCGCCCTGTGCACAGTCGCGGACAGCTGCAGCGCTGATTCTAGCGGTGACCGCAGCACATAGTATTGTGTCTGGCCTGTTTCTGAGAATCCAAATACCCTGTAAAGCACATAGTCCTTTCCACGCTGCTCCGCAAAGCTAAGCTCATTCGCCGTGATGAAGAACGGAGTGCGCTTCTTACCCCGGGTAGTTTTTACTTCAATAAACTTTGGCTCACCGCTCGGCGTACGTGAGAACACGTCATAGCCAAGTCCATCTCCCTCATCCTTTGCAGCATGAAACACATCCTTCGCTAAATCGGGCCGGCCGATTTCGAGCAAAATGCGACGCTCGTGCTCAACCACCCATTCCTCTCCCGCACGACCAAGGGCGCGGTTTGCAGAATCGCGTGCCGCATAATCAACGTCTTTTCGAGCCTTCTGTTCTTTACGCCTGTTGGACTGCTGCTGTGCCCCGCGAGGGGGTGCGACTTCAACGAGCGTTGGGTACGGAACCGGTGGAAGCTCGGCAGGGATCGATGCAACTTCAGCAGTCCCATGCTCAATCAACAGACCAGCAGCGCGAATGGGTTCGATCTGCCAATCAAGGACTTGCCACCGGAAGTGCACAGGGTGCTCAGATGTGGTGTCATGCCAAACATATCGCAGCTTACCCACGTAGCAATATGGCTCACCCTCATGTGCCCTAAGGAGCAGGAGGATCGAATCAAGTTCATGGTCGTGCTTCACAAATCGATGAATTTGATCGTCGTCCAGGTTTTGCTTTCGCTGTGAATCCCACTCAACCAAACCCGTAGTGGAAAGAGCATCTGCATACCCAGTGTGTTTCTCGAGCGTAACAAAAAACACAAAGTCGTTTGGACGACCGCTTAGTGAGACGATTCCGGAAATGCCCCACATTCCAGCGTTAGGGGTGAATGGGACTGTTGGATCAAGCAGGTCGTGGACTTCCTGCCGAGAGTAGGCTTGATACCGAACGAGTTGTGGATGTGAGAACTCTTCACGCTGGATGTGATTTCGCCGCTCAACCACAAACCCGAGTGCCTCAAGTCGTCGCTGAACGGTGGCCTCTCCGCCACTGAACTGACTCGACTTCGGGGCGCCTCGCTCGGGGTACTGGTATCCGTACGCAGCTGCGAAGATCGCCTTGGAGTCAAAGGTTTCATCGCCCACAACGAGGAAGTACTCACGTGAGTATCCATAGCCGTACTTCGTTAGGAACTTCACATGTCCCAAGAAGCGGAACTCATCGATTGCCTGTTGTACGGCAGGCCGGCTTGTGAGGTCAGACAGTCGCAAGTGCGGAAGCGTTCTTTCGGTGGCCGAAGAGGTGCGCGATGCTGGGGTTTGTTACCAATTCTGTTCGCGCGGTGGGCAAATAGGTGCGGACGAAGAATAGTGTAACGGTGTTGGATCGTACAGATGGATGAGCTACGATTTTGTCTGAGCGGAAACGCAACCATCCATCTTGACAATCCGCCGCAGCTTAGCCAATCTCAATCCTCGCAAATGTTTCCGCGCGCGGGCGGTTCCCAGCCGCCGCAGCGGCGGAGGCCAACGGTTGTTCCTCGCCCGCGTCGTGACCCGCCGGGCATCTTCCCTCACTGTCCCCGCCAACCTCACAGAGAGGCCAACATGCAGTTCACTTCCGCCCGTCTCCGCCGCAGCCTTGGGCTGGGGCTGATCGCCGTCGCCATCGGCGCCTGCGGCTTCAAGGACAAGGTCGCCGGCCGCAACAGCGACGGCGGCGTGGATCCCGAGAACGTGGACCAGAAGAGCTCGGCCACGGCCACCGAGGCCGAGCAGAACGCGTTCAAGGCGCCGGCCGACAGCAGCCTGACGCCGCAGCAGGTCGAGCAGTACCTGCGCACCAGCCTCACCCAGTTCGACCTGATCCGCGCCGAGGCGCCCTCGCTGCACCAGCAGGTGGCCGACATGGAGAAGCGCGGCAAGAGCGGCGGCGTGCTCTCCGGCCTGCGCAACGCGGCCGAGGGGATCAGCGCCATGAGCCACTGGGCCGACCTGATCGGCGGCAGCTACGTGCGCTCGGCGCGCTCGCTGCACTACAACCCGGCCGAGATGGAGTACGTGCGCGAGCGGATGGTGGCCGTCAGCGGGCACCTGATGACGACCTCGATGTCGAGCATGAGCCAGACGCTGCGCCAGCAGGCCGAGGCCATGAAGGGCCAGCCGGGCGGCGAGGAGAGCGCCCGCGCGCTGCTCGAGCAGGCCGACCAGATGGACGCGCAGAGCAAGCCGTCGCCCGCGGTGGCGCAGAACCTGGAGGCGCTGAAGAGCGCGCGCCCGAACGTCACCAACCCGATGTGGCAGCAGATCGGCTTCGCCAGCGGCGGGATGGGGCTGCTGGCGCTGACCGGCCTGGGCGACCCGGCCGACACCACCAGCGCCCGCAAGCTGAACGAGTTCCGCACCCTCTACACCGACGCGCTGAACAACCACGTGTCGGCGGGGCTGGAGGAGAAGCCGGCGGGGCAGCAGTAGATTTTCACGCCGCGGCTCGGTCCTCGGCTGACGGTTCGGCGGGCGGCTCCCGATGTGGGGGCCGCCCGTTCGCATGGTGCGAGGGTGCGAGGGTGCGAAAGTGCGAAAGTGCGAAGGTGGGCCGGATCGCATTCCACTCTCGCACCTTCGCACTCTCGCACTTTCGCACCCTTGCCGCGAAGCCGCCGCGCGAGCCATCATCCCGCGTCGTCCCCCGTCTCCACCCGACGCGCAAGAATCTTCCGAATGCCGAAGCGGATCGTCGCCGCGCTGCTCGCCGCCGCCGCGCTCCTGTGCGGGGCGCCCGCGGCCGGCGCGCAGATCGTCACGCGTCCGCACCTGGACTGGCGCACCGTGCGCACGCCGCACTTCGCCGTCCATTACCCTCGCGAGATGGAGGCGTGGACGCTCGACCTGGTCCCCCGCCTCGAGGCCATCCACGACGAGGTGACGGCGGTCGTCGGCTACGCGCCCGGGCGGCGCGTGACCATCGTGGTCGAGGACCCGTCCGCCGCGGCCAACGGCTTCGCCTTTCCCTTCCTGGACGAGCCCGCCATCGCCCTGTGGCCCACGCCGGCCGATCCCCGCTCCAACATCGGCCACACGCGCGACCCCGCCGAGCAGCTGGCCGTCCACGAGTTCACCCACATCGCCCACCTCTCTCGACCGCCGCGCAACCCGCGCCAGCGCTTCTTCCTCCGCCTCTCCCCCGTCAAGCTGGGCCCCGTGGCCGTAAAGGCGCCGCGCTGGCTGACGGAGGGGTACGCGACGTACGTGGAGGGGCGATTGACGGGGAGCGGGCGGCCGTACGGGGTGGTGCGCGCGGCGGTGCTGCGGCAGTGGGCGCTCGAGGGCCGCCTCCCCCGCTACGACCAGCTCGGCGCCACGGGGGGATTCTACGGCGGGGCGATGGCGTACCTGGCGGGCTCCGCCTACCTGGAGTGGCTGGTGGAGCAGCGTGGGCCGCAGAGCCTTCCCAACCTCTGGCGGCGGATGAGCGCGCGGCGCGACCGCACCTTCGACGCGGCCTTCGCCGGCGTGTTCGGAGCGACGCCGAGCGAGATGTACGGGCGCTTCACCGTGGACGTCACCGAGCGCGCGCTGCAGGCCCGCAACGAGTTGCGCGCGGCCGGGCTCGCGGTGGGGGATACGGTGCAGCGGCTGAACTGGGGGACGGGCGATCCCGCGGTGTCGCGGGACGGGCGGTACGTGGCCATCGTTCTCCGCGGCGCCACCCCGGCCGCGTCGCGCGTGGTCGTCTGGAGCGCGGCGGACGAGCGGCCCGACACGGCGGCCGTCGCCCGCGCCAACCGCGCGCTCCTGGCCCGCGATCCCGAGGACGTCCCGGACATCCCCAGCCGCTTCCCGGCGAAGCGCGCGCTCGCCACGCTCTATCCCGTCGACGGGCGCCCGCACGACGCGCCGCGCTTCATGCCGGGCGGCGACGGCATCCTCCTGACCCGTTCGGAGCCGCTGGGCGATGGGGCGACGCGGCCCGACCTCTTCCTCTGGGACTGGCGGAGGAAGACGATGCGGCGCATCACCCGCGGCGCGTCGGTGCGCTGGCCCGATCCCGCGCCGGACGGCCGTACCGCCGCGGCCATCCAGTGCACCGGCGGCCTCTGCGGCGTGGTGACGGTGGACCTGGCGACGGGCGCCGTCCGTCCGCTCGTCCGCGCGCGCCCGAACCGCGTCTACTACCGCCCGCGCTGGTCGCCGGACGGGCGGTCGGTCGCCGTCTCGGTGCAGGAGGGGCGGCGCTGGCGCATCGCGATCGTCGATCCCCGCACGGGCGCGGAGACGGCGATCGGACGGGACGACGGCGCGAGCCGCTACGACGCCGCCTTCCTCCCGGGCGGACTCGCGCTGGTGGCGGTTTCGGAGCGCGGCGGCATCGCCAACCTGGAGATCTTGGACCTCGCGACGGGGGAGACGCGGACGCTCACCCGCGTCACCGGCGGGGCGGCGGCGCCGGAACCGGTGGGCGGACGCATCTTCTACCTCTCCCTGCACGCGCGGGGACTGGACCTGATGCGCATCCACCCCGACAGCGGCGCGGCCGACCCCGTCGTGGCGCTAGACACCACGCTCGTCCCCGCCGTTCCGCGCGTCGCCGCCGCGGAGCCGGACACGCTGCGGCGCGGGCCGCTTCCCACGCCGCGCGCATACGGGCTGGGGCCGCGCCGCAACCGCATCCTCCCCACCGCGGCGGCGGACGCGGACGGCGGCGCGGGCGGGGTGACGCTCCTGAACGGCGATCCCGTCGGCCGGCTGACGGCGATGCTGAAGGTGGTCGGCGGCGACGCGGGGATGCCGCGGGGCGCCGCGCTGAACGCCGTCTACCGCCGCTGGCTCCCGAGCGTCGGCATCGACGCGTTCGCGCTGCGCCACCGCCCGTCGCGGCTGCACGACGCGCTGCTGGCGCCGGGGGATTCGCTGGACGCGGACTACGCGGGCGGCACGCTCATCGCCGAGCTGCCGTGGGGCGGCTCCGCGCTCCGCCGGCGCCTGCGCGCGGGCGTCTCCGCCGGCGCGCTCGATCTCGCCGGGGAGGATGCAACGACGCGCACCCTCGCCTTCGCCGAGGCGCAGGGCGGGGTGACGGAGTCGCGCGGCGGGCAGTCGCTCGCGCTCTCCATCACCCTGAACGGCACCGTCGGGCGGACGGGCGGCGAGACGTGGACGCGCGGCGTGGGGACGGCGGCCGCGGCGGTGCGCGCGCTCGGCTTCGACCTGCGCGGCCAGGTGACATACGGCCGCGTGTCGGACGACGCGCCGCGGTGGGAGCGGTTCGTGGCCGGCGGCGCGCGCCAGCAGCTGTTCGACGACGCGATCCTGTCGCAGCGCATCCCCCTGCCCGCGGCGCGGTTCGGGGTGGTGCGGGGAAGCGAGCTGGCGGCGTACCGCCTGGGCACCGACGTCGGGAGGCTGACGCCGTACCTGGCCGGGGTGAGCGCGGACGCGGGGCTGGAGGAATGGTACCGCGTCGTCGGCGTGGAGGCCGCGTTCGACACGCCGCCGCTGAACGTGCTGCGCATCCCCTCGGTGCGGCTGACCGCGGGCGCCGGCTACCCGCTGGACGCGCCCGACCGCCACCAGGTGCGGGTGTATGCGACGGTGACGTATCGGCCGTAGGCGCGGGGCCCTCACCCGGCAGGCCCTCACCCGAAAAAACGAGCCGTGACGGTACTGCTGTCACGGCTCGTTTTTTCGACCTCTCCCAAACAGATGGGAGAGGTAACTGCAACAGCAACTTAGGCTTAGGACCGAACCGAGTGCAGTTCTCCCCTCCCCTGCGGAGCGGGGGAGGGGCCGGGGGAGGGGGCCAACCCAGGCGGGCAGGAAGCATCCCGATCCGCGACGAACCCACTCCCCGCGCTGAAGTCTCCCCCCTTCTCCCCGTTATCGGGAGAAGGGGGGTCGGGGGGGATGAGGGGCCTCGCGCGCAGCGCGACCCCGCTGTTTCGCGATCTGGCGATCTACACGCCGAGGCTGATCCCCACCCGCACGCCGCGCCCGGGTGTCGCGCCCACGGCGGGCGAGGTCGACGGCACGGTCTGCCAGCGCTCGTACTCGCGCTGGCCGACGAGGGCACCGACGCCGGCGCCGGCCGCGCCCATCGCGGGGGCCAGCCAGAGCGCGGTGGTCCACGGGTTCCGCGCGGCGCCGTCGTCGGCGGTGCCGCTGCCCAGCACGAGGCCGAGGATCGCGCCGGCCACCACGCCCGCGAAGGCGCCGGTGGTCGCGGCCGGGGTGCGGGCGCGGCCGGGCACCTGCCCCAGGCTCACCTCCACGCGCCGGATCAGCTCGCGCGGGATGGAGATGGTGTCGGCCTGCGTGTCCTGCTTCACGTGCGGGTCCAGCCGCAGCAGCACGCGCCCGTTCTCGGTCGACATCACCGTGCCCGTGAACCGCGAGGTGGAGCGGATGATGGGCGCCGACACGCGCACGCGCGTCCCGGTCTGCAGCTCCTGCCCCGCCGCCGGAGCGGCGAGCGCGAGCGCGGCCATCGCGAGCAGGAGGTGCGGAGTGCGGCGCATCGGCGTTCGGCTCGAGGTGGGTGAATCGATGTTCCCACGCACAATTGCGAACGTCGTGCCCATTCGTCAACTGCAGAATTTCTCACGCAGAGTCAGCAGGGTCAGCAGTGGAACCGCGGTTCTCTGCTGACCCTGCTGACTCTGCGTGAGACAAAAAGGCCGGCTTCGATACACATCGAAGCCGGCCCTCCGCATTCGCGCCCCGCGATATCACAGCGGCCGTTCGTACACGCGCCAGGTCTTGTAGACGTACGCGCCCACCTTCTCCAGCGCGTGCCGCATGGGGCCGTTGTCTTCCAGGATCCACGAGCAGTCGGCGTTGTCGTAGCCGTACCGGGCGCCCATCTGGAACACCTTCAGGTACAGCGCCGCGCCGATCCCCGAGCGCTGGAAGCCGGGCTTCATCCCCAGCGTCAGCACCCGCGCCGTGCGGATCTTCCGCTTGGCCCAGAGGAAGCGGAAGATGCCGAAGGGAAAGAGCCGGCCGCTCTTCAGCGGCTTGATGGCGCGGTTGAAATCCGGCAGCGCCAGCAGGAACCCCAGCGGCTCGCCCTCGAGCGTCTCCGCGATCAGCACCAGGTGCGGGTCGACCACGGGCCGGAACTCCTTCGCCATGGCCTCGAACTCGGCGTCGGTCATGGGGATGAACCCCCAGTTCCGCTCCCACGCCGAATTGTAGACCTCCATCACCCGCGCCACTTCGTTCTTGAAGTCCTTCATGTCGACCGTGCGGATGCGCCATCCCTCGCGCTTCGCCACCCGGTCGATCCCCTCGATCAGCCGCCTGGGCGGGTCGTTGTGCGGCAGCCAGTAGGCCACCAGGTCCTTGGCCTTCTCCAGCCCCGCGCGCTCCATCAGCCCGCGGTAGTACGGGGGATTGTGCCCCAGCATGAAGGCCGGCGCCGTGTCGAACCCGTCGATCAGCACCCCGCCCGAGTACAGCTCGTCGTTGGTCGACAGGTTGAACGGCCCCTGCATCGACGTCAGCCCCCGCGCCTGCAGCCACGACGCGGCCCGGTCCAGCAGCGCGTCCGCGACCGACTGGTCGTCGATGCACTCGAACAGCCCGAAGAAGCCGGTGGTGTCGCCTTGGAACTCGTTGGCGCGGCGGTTGTGGATCGCGGCGATGCGGCCGACGAGCTTTCCGCCGCGCTCGGCGACGAAGAAGGCGACGTCGGCGTGCTGGTAGAACGGGTGCTTCTCGCGGTTCAGCAGCGCGTTGAAGACCATCCTGAGTGGCGGCACCCAGGCGGGGTCGCCCGCGTTGATGGTCCAGGAGAAGTCGATGAAGGGCTTGAGCGATTCGCCCCGGCCGATCTCGCGGACGGCCGGGGCGTTCGTGGCGGGCGTGGCGGGGCTAGCGGACGCCGAGCTTGCGGCCGACACGGGCGAAGGCATCGAGGACCCTGTCGAGCTGGTCGGTGGTGTGCGTGGCCATCACGGAGGTGCGCAGGCGGCACGCGCTCTCGGGCACGGCCGGCGGCAGCACGGGGTTGGTGAACACGCCCGCGTCGAACAGCTCGCGCCAGAACACGAAGGTGTGCTCGATGTCGCCCGTGGTCACGGGGATGATGGGCGTTTCGCTCACCCCCACGTCGAACCCCAGGTTCACCAGCCCGCCGCGCAGGTAGTCCGCGTTCGCCCACAGCGTGCGGCGCCGCTCCGGCTCCTTCTCCATGATCTCCAGGCAGGCCAGCACCGTCGCCACGGCGGACGGCGGCATGCTGGCGCTGAAGATGAGCGGACGCGCGTGGTGCTTGAGGAAGTGGATCACCTCCTCGGGCCCCGCCACCGCACCGCCGATGCTGGCGAAGCTCTTGGAGAAGGTGGCCATGGTCAGGTCGACCCGCTCCTGCACGCCGAAGTGCTCGGCCGTCCCCCCGCCGTGCTCGCCGAGAACGCCGACGGAGTGCGCGTCGTCCACCAGCACGCGCGCGCCGAACTCGTCCGCCAGGTCCAGCACGGTGGGAAGGTCGACGATGTTCCCCTCCATCGAGAACACGCCGTCGGTGGAGACCAGGATGCCGCCGGCGTCGGCGTTGCGCTCGAGCGCGCGGCGCAGCGCCGCCATGTCGTTGTGCGCGTAGCGCACCAGCTCGCCGCTGGCCAGCTGCGCGCCGTCGAGCAGCGACGCGTGGTTCAGGCGGTCGTGGATCACCACCGTGCCGCGGGTGGCCAGCGCGCTGATCACCCCCAGGTTGGTCTGGTAGCCGGTGGAGAAGACGAGCGCGCTCTCGGCGCCCATCAGCTTCGCCAGCCGCCGCTCCAGCTCCTCGTGCAGGTCCAGCGTGCCGTTCAGGAAGCGGCTGCCGGTGCACCCGGTGCCGTAGCGGTACAGCGCCTCCCGGGCCTGCTCCAGCACGTACGGGTGGTGCGTGAGCCCCAGGTAGTTGTTGGAGCCCACCATGATCAGCCGCTGCCCGCGGATGACCACCTCGGTGTCTTCCGAGCTCTCGATCGGCTGGAAGTAGGGATACAGGCCGCGGTCGATCATCTCCCGCGCGGCCGTGTAGCGGCCGCACTTGGCGAAGATGTCGCCGGCCTTCCGCGCCGTCTGCTGCTCGACTATGGACATCAAAGCCATCCCTGAGTTCGGTACCACCGGGCGGTCTCGGCCAGCCCCTCTTCCAGCGGCGTGGCCCGCGGCAGGAGCGCCCCGGACCCGCCGAGGTCGCACACCCACGCCTCGGCCAGCATCTCGTCCGCCTTCTCGCGGCTGAACACGCCCGTCCCGCCGATCAATCCCCCGAAGCGCTCGGCCAGCGACCCCGCCGCGCGGAGCAGTCCCGCGGGGACGGGAAGCCGCACCGGGTTCTTCCCCAGCGAGCGGCCGATCGCCGCCACCAGCGCGGGATACGGGTGGGCGACGGGCTCGGCCACCGCGTAGGTCCCCGGCTGCACCGCGTCGGCCGCGTTGGCCAGCGCGGTGACCAGGTCGTGCACGTACACCAGGTGGACGTGCCGCACCGGCCCCGTCGGCACCGGCGCCATCGACAGCTTCGCCATCCGGAAGACCGGGAGGAACGCTTTGTCCCCCGGCCCGTACACGGCCGGCGCGCGCAGCGTCACCAGCTCCACCCCGGCGGGCTCCACCTGCCGCGCCGCCTGCTCGCCCTCGAGCTTGGTGCGGCCGTACGCCGTGAGCGGCGCGGGGGTTTCGTCCATCCGGCGCGGGCGCCCGTCCACCGCCGGCCCGCAGGCGGCATAGCTCGACAGGTACACCAGCCGCCGCGGGCGCGTGCCTCCGCGCAGCGCGGCGCGCGCGACGTTGGCCGTTCCCTCGGCGTTGGCGCGGCGGAACGCGGCTTCGTCGGGCGCGGTGGTCAGCGCGGCCAGGTGGAACACGGTGTCGGCCCCGTCGGCGGCGGCCGTCAGCGCGTCCACGTCGTCCAGCGAGCCGGGCGCCAGCTCGGCGCCGAGCGCGCGCAGGCGGGCGGTGTCGCTGGAGGGGCGCACCAGGGCGCGCACCGTCCATCCCTCCGCCGCCAGGCGCTCCGCCAGGTGCCCGCCGACGAAGCCGGTAGCGCCGGTGATCAGTGCGGTTCGGCCCATGGACGGCGGAGAAGATGCACGGCGCGCCACGCGAACGCAACGAGCTTCGCGCGCGGATAACAGAAGAGAGGATCGGGCGGCGGCTCGCCCTGATCCTCTCGCGCGGCCCCCATCAGCCGGGGCCCACCCGATCTGCGAAAACGTGCGCAAACCTAGCCCCGGAGCGGCCTTGTGTCAACCCGCACGCCGATTACGCCGTGCCGTCTTCGTCATTTGAAAAACGAAATCTCTCACAGCAGGCGTTCGACAGTTCCGGCTACATGCGAGACCCAGGATTGGCGCCAATCCTGGGTTTTTCGCGCTCAAAACACTGGATTCACCGATTTTCTGTTGTACACGGATTTTCGATGTGCATTGACTCAGCAACAGGCATG
>DASUYB010000092.1 GCA_036377595.1 Longimicrobium sp.
AAGCACTTGCCTCGATTCAGACCCCGCCGGACGCGTTGTACACGCGTCCGACGGGGTCTTGTTGTATCTTGTTGCTGTTCAACCTCTTATGGCCAACGTGTAAAACGGTGCTGTCGAACGCCTGCACAGAGGGCACGGAGGACACGGAGAACTGAACGGGGCCCTCCGTGTCCTCTGTGCCCTCTGTGAGAGAATTCTTTTGTGGATCTCTACGCGGTGACGGCGGCCAGGTAGCTGCGCTCGAGCAGGGCGCTTTCGCGCCGCGACCGCGTCGCGCTCCGCATCTCCTTACGCCGCCGTTGCCTGTGGAGCCGGCGCCGCGCATCTTCGCGCGCCGGTCCACCACGCCATCGATCGAAGCGCAATGACCGACGTGTCGATGAAGACGCAGCCCGGCTGCACGTGCCGATGACGCGCCGCCGCCGCAAACCCGGACGCGCGCTGACAGTGGTTGCCGCCGTCGGCGTCATCGCCGGCACTTGGCTGCTGTGGGACGGATGGCTGCGCTTCAACTATCCCCGCCGCGCGCGCTACCCGGTGCGTGGCGTGGACGTGTCGCACCACCAGCGGCGGATCGACTGGACGCGGCTGCGCGCGGACGGCGCGGAGTTCGCGTACATCAAGGCGTCGGAAGGGAGATCGTGGCGCGACAGCGCCTTCGCGCGGAACCTGGCGGACGCGTCGCGGGCCGGCGTGGTGACGGGCGCATACCACTTCTTTACCCTCTGCGCGCCGGCCGACGCGCAGGCGCGCAACTTCCTGGCGGCCGCGCCGCCCGCCGCCGGGCCCGCGCTGCCGCCCGCCGTGGACCTGGAGTTCGGCGGCAACTGCGGCGCCCGCCCGCCGCGCGACTCGGTCCTCGCCGCCGTGCGCGCGTTCCTGGCGCCGGTGGAGGCCGCGCACCGCCGCCCGGCGCTGCTGTACGTGACGCGCGAGTTCCACGACGCGTACCTGGCCGGCGCCGGGCTCCCCAACCCGCTGTGGGTGCGCAGCATCATGGGCCCGCCGCGGTACGGGGGACGATGGATGATCTGGCAGTACGGAAACCGCGGGCGGATGGACGGGGTGGAGACGTACATCGACCTGAACGCCTTCAACGGCACGCGCGAGGACTTCCAGCGCTGGATCGCATCCCCGGCGCGGTAATCCCGCGTGCTTGCGGGCGCGGCGGGAAGGGATAGGATTCCGCATCGCCCGAACCAGAGAACCAACCGAGCCATCGAGGACTGCATGACCTCTCGCCATCTCGTCACCACCTTCGCCGCGGCGGCCGTCCTGGCCGCGTGCGCGCAGACGCCGCAGCCCGCGCCGGCGCCCGCCGCGGGGTCGGCCGCCGCGGGGCAGGACGACATCGGCCAGCGGCTGGCGCGCTACCGCAGCGTGCGGCTGACCACGGACCTGTCGAAGCTCACGCCGAACGAGCGGCGGATGATCCCGCTGCTGATCGACGCGGCAAGGGAGATGGACGCCATCTTCTGGATGCAGACGTATGCCGGCAGCCGCGACTCGCTGATGGCGCGCATCACCGACGCGCGGATGCGGCAGTACGTGGACCTGAACTACGGGCCGTGGGACCGGCTGGAGAACGACCAGGCGTTCGTCCCCGGCGTGGGCGCCAAGCCCGAGGGCTCCAACCTCTATCCCCGGGGGATGACCAAGGCCGAGTTCGACGCCGAGGTCGCCCGCGGCGGCGCCCGCGCCGACTCGCTCAAGGGCCTCTACACGCTCGTCCGCCGCGACCCGGCGGGGCGGCTGATGGCGGTTCCCTACCACGTGGCGTTCCAGGAGCCGCTGCGCCGCGCCTCCGCCAGGCTGCGCGAGGCCGCCGCGCTGGCCGAGGACCCCGGGCTCCGGCGCTACCTGGAGCTGCGCGCGCAGGCGCTGCTCACCGACGACTTCCAGCCCAGCGACCTGGCCTGGATGGACATGAAGAACAACACGCTCGACATCGTGATCGGGCCCATCGAGACGTACGAGGACGCGCTCTACGGCTACAAGGCGGCCAACGAGTCGTACGTGCTGATCAAGGACCAGGAGTGGAGCCGCCGCCTGCCGCAGCCGCGACGCCGCCCACTCGTTCTGCCGGCGGAAGGCGACGCTGTACGGGATCGCGGTGAGGCGCCCCGCCCCGTCGCGGCGGACGAGGGAGTAGAGCGAGCGGAGCGAGTCGGCGCGCGCGCCCCCCT